>NZ_JBZMXT010000001.1:0-153650 GCF_058506495.1 Methyloceanibacter sp.
GTTTGGCATCGGGCCGGACAAATGTGATACATGCTGCCCTCATCCAGGGCGGTGCGGCTCAAAAGTTCCTGGCGGCAGCCTCGCGTGTCGAGCGTTACCGGCAGGGCATTACTGCATTCGCAGACAGATACGGATTGGACACGGAACAAGAATGAGCGAGACCAACGAGACTGAAGGCAAGAGCGGCGGGCGCAAGATGACGCTCAATTTGCGCCGAACCGTGGAGTCGGGCCATGTGCGCCAGAGCTTCAGCCATGGGCGCTCCAAATCCGTTCTTGTCGAGAAGAAGAAGCGCCGTTCCATTGGTTCCGGCGGTGCAGCCGCGGCTGCCGAGGACGTCAAAGAAAAGCCGCGCGCTAAGGCCCCCGCCAAAGAGGAGGCGCCGAAGCCCGCAGCGAGCAAGCCGCGCCGATCTGGCGTCGTACTCAAACAGCTTTCCGAAGAGGAGAAGGGTGCGCGCGCAAAGGCGCTTGCCGATGCTCGTGTCCGCGAGGCAGAAGAACGAGAGCGCGCCAAGGAGGACGCCGCAAAGGAGGCCGCCCTTGCCGAACAGCGCGCAAAGGAGACTGCCGAGGAGGAAGCTCGGAGGCAAGAGGACGAGGCCAAGAAGGCCGCTGAGGCACAGTTAGAAGCTACTGCTAAGCCGAAGGCTAAGGCCGCGCCAAAGAGTTTAGAGTCCCCCCGCCGGCCCATGGAGCCCGAAAAGGAACAGCCGAGGCGGCAGGCGGACGCTCGTCACAAGAAAGGTACGGCCGCGCCACGCCGTGGCGAAGAGCGCCGTGTGCGCGGACGACTTACGATCACGAATGCGCTGGACGAAGAACAGCGGCAGCGGAGCCTTGCCTCGCTTAAGCGCCATCGTGAACGGCAAAAGAAGCAAGGTGCCGGACCTCAGGCGGGACAGAAGATCGCCCGGGAGGTGACCATTCCGGACGTCATCACGATTCAAGAGCTCGCGAACCGCATGGCCGAGCGCGGCGTTGACGTGATCAAGTATCTCATGAAGGACGGCGCGATGCATAAGATCACGGACGTGATCGATGCTGACACCGCCCAGATCATTGCCGAGGAATTCGGCCACACCGTACGCCGTGTGTCGGAAGCGGACGTGGAGGAAGGCTTCATCGGCGAGAAAGACAGCGACGAGGATCTAGAGCCGCGCGCGCCCGTCGTGACGATTATGGGTCATGTCGATCACGGCAAGACCTCACTTCTGGACGCGGTCCGTGCCGCCAATGTTGTCAGCCAAGAAGCCGGCGGCATCACCCAACATATCGGCGCCTACCAGGTGACCGTTCCGTCTGGTCAGAAAATCACATTCATCGATACGCCCGGCCACGCGGCATTTACTGCCATGCGCGCGCGCGGCGCCAAAGTCACGGACATTGTGATCCTTGTCGTGGCCGCCGATGACGGTGTGAAGCCACAAACGATCGAAGCGATCAACCACGCCAAGGCCGCGGACGTCCCGATCATCATCGCGATCAATAAGATCGATAAGCCGGGATCGGACCCGCAGCGGGTTCGCACAGAGCTTCTCAGCCACGAGATCGTGGTCGAGAGTATGGGCGGCGAGACGCTGGAGATCGAGGTCTCGGCAGTCAAGAGAACCAATCTTGATGCCCTGCTCGAAGCCGTCGTCCTACAGGCGGAAGTGTTGGAGCTCAAGGCCAACCCTGACCGAGCGGCAGAGGGCGTAATCGTCGAAGCCAAACTCGAGCGTGGACGCGGCCCTGTCGGCACGGCGTTGGTTCAACGCGGCACGTTGAAGCTTGGTGACATTATTGTTGCCGGTTCCGCCTGGGGTCGCGTGCGCGCTCTGATCAACGATCTTGGTGAGCATACGAAGGCCGCAGGCCCGTCCGTCCCGGTTGAGGTGCTGGGCTTCGACACGGCGCCCGAAGCCGGCGATCAGTTCGCCGTGGTCGAGAACGAAGCGCGCGCCCGCGAGATTACGGAGTACCGCGAGCGAGAGCGGCGCAAGACACTGGCGGTTGCAGGACAGCGCGGCAGCCTTGAGCAGATGATGAACCAGCTTAAGGAAGACGGGATCAAGGAATTCCCGCTGGTCGTCAAAGGCGACGTGCAAGGTTCTATTGAGGCGATTAACGCTGCTCTAGCCCAGCTAGGTTCCGACGAGGTTCGGGCCCGTTTGGTGCATGTGGGCGTCGGCGGCATCACCGAGTCTGATATCTCATTGGCCTCTACCTCCGGTGCCGTAGTGCTGGGCTTTAACGTGCGCGCCAACGCACAGGCGCGCGCGGCCGCGGAGCGGGATGGCATCGAAGTGCGGTACTACGCCGTCATATACGATCTCGTCGACGATATGCGTCAGGCCATGTCGGGACTTCTGGCGCCGACGCGACGCGAGACATTTCTTGGCAATGCGGAAATCTTGGAAGTGTTCAACATTTCCAAAGTTGGCAAGGTGGCCGGCTGCCGCGTAACCGAGGGCAAAGTCGAGCGCGGCGCACATGTCCGCTTGATCCGCGACAACGTCGTCATCCACGAAGGCGAGCTTTCAACGCTCAAGCGCTTCAAGGACGAAGTCAAAGAAGTGGTTGCCGGGCAAGAATGCGGCATGGCTTTTGAGGGCTATCAGGACATGCGCCAAGGCGATGTGATTGAGTGTTTCCAGGTGGAACATATTCAACGCTCGCTATAGTCAGAACGCTTTGCGTGCCCCTCGTTGGGGCGCGACCAAGAGACCGATCCACGAGAGCGACCAATGGTAACGCGAGACAAAGGCGCGCGGGCGCCAAGCCAACGCCAATTGAAGGTTGGCGAGTTGGTTCGCCACGCCCTCGCCGAGATCTTCTCTCGCGGAGAGGTTCTGGACGAGGTCATCGAACGCCACTCGCTGACCGTTCCGGAAGTCCGAATGTCACCCGACCTCAAGGTCGCCACATGCTACGTTATGCCCCTTGGCGGCGGGGAAGCGGTCGCTGTGGTGAAGCATCTGGAACAACACAAGAGGTTCCTGCGCGGCGAGGTCGCCAAGCGGGTCAGCCTAAGATACATGCCCGAACTCCGGTTCCGGGAGGATACCTCGTTCGAAGCCTCCTCTCGGATCGATGAACTGCTCGCCTCGCCCGAAGTGGCGCGCGATCTCGACGACTGATTGGAACGCGAAGAGGGCAATTGAATGGGACGGCAGCGGAAGGGCCAAGCAGTCAATGGCTGGCTTATTCTGGATAAGCCAGAGGGACTGACCTCTACCAAAGCAGTAGGCCGAACGCGCTGGCTCTTCGATGCCGCGAAGGCCGGGCATGCGGGCACACTCGACCCTCTCGCAACGGGCGTCCTGTCAATTGCTTTCGGGGAAGCGACAAAAACCGTTCCGTATGCGGTGGAGGGGTCGAAGGCCTACCGCTTTACGGTCCGTTTTGGAGCAGAGACCGACACCGACGACATTGAGGGCACGGCAACCGCCACCAGCCGGCTGCGCCCTGCCCGCGCCGATATCGAGGCAGCTCTGAAGCAGTTCGTTGGCGAAATAGAGCAGGTCCCGCCCCGCTTCTCTGCGCTCAAGGTCGATGGCGCGCGAGCCTATGATCTTGCGCGTGACAGGTGCGATTTCGACTTACCCGCCCGAACGGTATCGATTCAGCGGCTGACACTCATCGAGCACCCGAGTCCGGACACCTGCGTCTTTGAGACCGAATGCGGCAAGGGCACTTATGTTCGGGCGCTGGCTCGAGATCTGGGCCGTTCGCTTGGGTGCTTGGGCCACATCTCGGCCTTGCGCAGGACTCGTGTCGGCGGTTTCTCACTCGACCACGCCGTGACACTCGAAGCGGTTGAGCAGGCCGCCGAAAGCGGCCAGGAGGCGCTGCGGTCACTGCTCCAGCCCGTCCAGACAGCGCTTACGGAGCTGCCGGCGCTGTCGATTAGCCCATCTGATGCGGCCAATATCCGCCAAGGACGCGCGATTCTTCTGCGGGGGCGTGATGCTCCCATCCTGGCAGGCGCGGCGTATGCCGTCTCTCGGGGAGCGCCGGTGGCCATCGGCGAGGTCGCCCGGGGTGAATTCCACCCCTCCAGGGTCTTTATACTCCCGGATTAGCCCCCAAATAGCGCTGGTCTCGGGGACGATAATCCCTATAGTGCAGCGGTTGCCTGGGGCCCTTGCGACTTTCGCGATCCTGCCCCGCAACATATTCGACCGCGCTGGACGACATCCCGGCCCGGCCTTGTCAAACACCTCAAATCGTAAGGAGAACCCGATGTCGATTAGTGCTGAACGCAAACAAGAGCTTATCAAGGAATACGCGACCAAGGCAGACGATACCGGATCCCCGGAAGTTCAGGTCGCCATTCTCACCGAACGCATCAGCAACCTCACTGAGCACTTCAAAACGCACGGTAAGGACAATCATTCGCGTCGCGGGCTGCTGAAAATGGTCAGCCAGCGCCGCCGCCTGCTCGACTACGTGAAAGCGTCAGACGAAGAAAGGTACAAGAAGCTCATCGGCCGGCTCGGCATCCGTCGCTAGCATTTCTGGCGACGCTGGGAGCTTCCTCCACTATGCACGAACCAGTTCCATCGCCACCGGGCGGTGGGATATCCTCATCTTCCCTACCGAATGGGACACACACATGTTCGACAAACACACTGTAGAAATTGAATGGGCACGACGTCCGCTAAAGCTTGAAACGGGGCGTATTGCGCGTCAGGCAGACGGCGCAGTCCTCGCGACTTATGGCGAAACTTGCGTTCTTGCGACGGTCGTCGCCGCGAAAGAACCACGGCCTGGGATCGATTTCTTTCCCTTGACCGTCAACTACCAAGAAAAGACGTTTGCGGCCGGCAAGATTCCCGGTGGCTATTTCAAGCGCGAAGGGCGACCGACCGAGAAGGAAACGCTCACCTCGCGTCTTATTGACCGTCCGATCCGGCCGCTCTTTGCGAAGGGCTTCAAAAACGACACCCAGGTCATCACGACCGTGCTTTCCCACGACATGGAGAACGACCCCGATATCGTGGCGATGGTCGCCGCCTCAGCGGCACTGACGCTCTCCGGCGTACCGTTCCTCGGTCCTATTGGCGCTGCGCGGGTCGGCTACGTCGAAGGCAAATATATCTTGAACCCGATGGTCGACGAGATGCCGGAAACCTCGCTCGATCTCGTGGTTGCCGGAACCAAAGACGCGGTTCTCATGGTGGAATCGGAGGCCAACGAGCTTCCCGAGGCCGTGATGCTCGGCGCCGTGATGTACGGACACGAGCACTTCCAGCCCGTGATAGACGCCATCGTCAAGCTTGCGGAAGTTGCCGCCAAGGAACCGTGGGAACTGAAGACCGAAGACAATTCGGAGATGGTCGCCAAGGTTGGCGAACTCGCCGACGCTGGCTTACGCGACGCCTACGCCATCGTTTCGAAGCAGGAGCGCCGCGACAACATCGCTCAAGTTAAGGATACCGTTGTTTCCGAATTGGTCCCTGAGGACGATGATGGCTCGGTCGCCGGCAAAGTATCTCATGCATTCAAGGAAGCCGAGAAGGATGTCGTGCGCGGCAGCATTCTCGACACGCGGAAGCGCATTGATGGCCGCGACCTCGTAACCGTTCGCCCCATCGTTTGTGAGGTTGGTGTGCTGCCGCGAACACATGGCAGCGCGCTGTTCACCCGCGGCGAAACCCAAGCTCTAGTCGTGACGACACTGGGTACCGGTGACGATGAGCAGTTCGTCGATGCGCTGCAGGGCACCTACAAAGAGACGTTTCTGCTGCACTATAACTTCCCGCCCTTCTCGGTCGGCGAAACCGGACGCATGGGGTCGCCCGGACGCCGCGAAATCGGTCACGGCAAGCTTGCTTGGCGCGCGGTCCATCCGATTTTACCGGATCGCGAACAGTTCCCCTACACGCTGCGTGTCGTGTCTGAGGTTACTGAGTCCAACGGCTCTTCGTCCATGGCGACCGTCTGCGGCACTTCGCTGGCGCTGATGGATGCTGGTGTTCCGCTGAAGCGGCCAGTCGCCGGTATTGCCATGGGCCTCATCAAGGAAGGCGAAAAGTTCGCCGTCCTCTCGGACATCTTGGGCGATGAGGACCATCTCGGCGACATGGACTTTAAGGTCGCTGGCACATCCGAGGGCATCACGTCCCTGCAGATGGACATCAAGATCACCGGCATCACAGAAGAGATCATGAAGATCGCTCTGGATCAGGCTAAGGATGGGCGCTTGTACATCCTTGGTGAGATGGATAAGGCGCTCAACGAGGCGCGTCCGGAACTAGGCGAGTACGCCCCGCGCATCGAGACTATCCAAATCCCGACCGACAAGATCCGAGAAGTTATCGGCTCCGGTGGGTCTGTGATCCGCGAGATCGTCGCCGAGTCCGGCGCAAAGATCGACATCTCCGACGACGGAACGGTCAAGATCGCATCCGCAAACGCGGAGTCGATCCGTCAGGCCATCGCACGCATCAAGTCGATCGCAGCCGAGCCTGAAGTCGGTGAGATCTATCAAGGCAAGGTCGTCAAGTGCATGGAGTTTGGCGCGTTCGTGAACTTCTTCGGTCCGCGCGATGGCCTTGTGCATATCTCGCAGCTTGCGGAAGGACGTCCAAAGACTGTTGGCGATGTCGTCAAGGAAGGCGATCAGGTCTGGGTCAAGCTGCTTGGTTTCGACGAGCGCGGAAAGGTCCGCCTGTCGATGAAAGTCGTAGACCAAGAGACCGGAAAAGAAAAAGAGGTCGCGGAGGCCGGCTAGTCGAGAGACTCCTCCGAAATCCCGATGCAAGAAAGGGGCGCTGCGGCGCCCCTTTTTTTGCCCCGATCGCGGCCGGAAAGCTGTCGAGTCCCCGCCTACCCGTTCAGGTGTTCGGCGCCTTGGGAATTCGGGCGTCCTTGACGCAACGCGTTCCGATCAAGGTGAATTTGGTGTTTTCGCGCTGCCACGAATCGGCCTTACCGTGACTGTCTCGGATGCAAGCTGTGACACTCTCATACTGCTTGTCGGTTAGCTTATAGTCCCGGCAGTCCTCGCCTGTCGCGGCGAGGCAAACGGTCATGATAATCTCAAACATAAGTACTCCTGGGCTATCATTGCGCGGCTAAGAAACGCGTCGCACTCTACTGCGCGGCCTCCTGCTGTGCGGCCTTGGCCATCGCGTTGCCGAGTTCCTCGGCTCTCTCGATCTCCTTCAACGACTCCATGTCCGGCATGAATGTGGTTGCATAACCGCAATCGACGAAATGGATTTCGCCTGTAACTGCGCCAGAGAGATCCGAAAGGAGATACAGTGCGGAGCCGCCGACCTCATCGAGCGTGGGTGAGCGGCGCATAGGGGCGTGTTGCTGCTGATAGTGCAGCAGCGTCCGTGCATCGGAAATGCCGGCCCCAGCCAGCGTCCTCATGGGGCCCGCAGACAGGGCGTTCACGCGGATACCTAGCGGTCCGAGGTCCGAAGCCAGATAGCGAACCGAAGCTTCGAGGGCGGCTTTGGCAACGCCCATGACGTTGTAGCAGGGGACGACCCGTGTCGAGCCTCCATAGGTCAAGGTGAGCAGCGAACCGCCTTCGTTCATCATGTCCGAGGCGCGCTTGCATATCTCCGTAAACGAAAAACAAGAGATGACCATCGTGTGTTCGAAGTTTTTCCGTGTTGTGTCGCAGTAGCGGCCCTTCAGCTCGTTTCGGTCAGAGAACGCGAGCGCATGGACGACAAAGTCGAGCTTGCCCCACTTATCGCGAACCACGTCAAGCATGCGGTCGACGCTATCCAAATCCTCGACATCCACTTCCTCGATGATCTCTGCACCGATGGATTCGGCCAGTGGAACGGCGCGGCGGCCAAATGCGCCACCTTGATAGCTGAACGCCAGCTCCGCCCCTTGCCCGTGCAAGACGCGAGCGATTCCCCATGCTATCGACCGGTCGTTGGCGACGCCCATCACCAAGCCGCGCTTTCCCGCCATTATGGGTCCAGGTTCTGCAATATCCTTCGTCGGTGCCATCTTACGTACTCTGCTGAAAGTTGCCCTATGTCTCGCTCCGCCGGCCTCAGCCGTTCAACCGGCGGAATACGAGGGAGGCGTTTGTACCTCCGAAACCAAAACTATTTGACATTACAGTGTCCATCGTGACGCCGTCACGGCGCTCACGGACGATTGGAACGTCGGCAACATCTGGATCTAAATCCTCGATGTTCGCGGACTCACAGATGAAGCCATTCTTCATCATCAACAGGGAATAGATCGCCTCATGCACACCCGCTGCGCCAAGTGAGTGGCCGGTCAACGACTTGGTAGCGCTGATTGGAGGACAATCGCTGCCGAACACGTCGCGGACGGCTTGGATTTCTATAACGTCGCCCTGTGGCGTGGAAGTCGCATGGGGATTGATGTAGTCGATCGCGTCCTCGCCCACGCATTGCATGGCCATGCGCATGCAGCGTGCTGCGCCTTCACCGGACGGCAACACCATGTCGTAGCCGTCCGAGGTCGCGCCGTAACCGACGAGTTCGGCGTAAATCTTTGCCCCGCGAGCCCTCGCATGCTCCAACTCTTCCATCACAAGCACGCCCGCGCCGCCGGCAATCACGAAACCGTCGCGCGCGATATCATAGGCGCGGCTTGCTTTCTCAGGTTGATCGTTGAAGTCCGAGGACATCGCATTCATCGAGTCAAACAAAACCGAGAGCGTCCAGTCGAGTTCCTCCCCGCCGCCAGCGAAAACAACGTCCTGCTTGCCAAGCTGAATCAGTTCCGCGGCGTTGCCGATGCAATGGGCGCTCGTCGCGCACGCAGAGGAAATCGAATAGCTGACCCCCTTTATGTGATAGGGCGTCGAGAGCGTCGCAGAATTCGTCGAGCTCATGGACTTGGGGACTTCGAACGGCCCCACCTTCTTAGGGCCACGTTCTCGCGTCGTATCTGCCGCTCGAACAATCGCCCGGGTGGAGGGACCGCCGGAGCCCATAATCATCCCCGTCCGCTCGCCAGAGATATCGCTCTCCTCAAGACCGGAATCTTGAATAGCCTGCTCCATCGCCAGGTAGTTCCATCCAGCACCGGCCCCCATGAAGCGACGGATCTTCCTGTCCAGCACCCCCTCCCAGTCAAGGGACGGGGCACCATGAACTTGTGACCGGAAGCCCAATTCGGCGTATTTCTCGGCCTTCACGATGCCGGACTTCGCCTCTCGGAGAGAGGCCAGCACTTCTTGAGTGTTGTTTCCAATCGAGGAAACGATACCCATGCCGGTTACGACTACGCGTTTCATTCGCTTAGCGTCCTTGAAGTCTGTGCAGCAACGTCTCGCCTAGGCACTGTCGGGCTCGGCGTCACCTGCTTGGAACAGACCAACCCTGAGGTCCTTGGCCGTGTAAATGGTCTCGCCGTCGGCGTTAAGCCAGCCATCACCGCTCCCAAGCGTAAATTTACGGCTCACAACGCGGCGCACGTCGACGATATACTCAAGCCTCTTTACGGTCGGAACCACCATCCCCGAAAATTTCACCTCGCCCACGCCGAGCGCCCGGCCCCTGCCGGGGGCGCCGGTACAGCCCAAGAAGAAGCCTAGCATTTGCCACAGGGCGTCAAGCCCAAGGCAACCGGGCATGACAGGATCACCTTGGAAGTGGCAGGCGAAGAACCATAGATCGGGCTTCACATCCAACTCGGCAACGATCCGCCCCTTTCCGAACTGACCGCCGCTTGGCTCAAGAAGCGGGATCCGGTCGAACATAAGCATAGGCGGCAAAGGCAACTGAGCATTTCCTGGGCCAAATAGTTCTCCCCGGCCGCATGCGAGCAAGTCCTCATAGTCGAAGCTGGACTGCCTTTCCGCCAATGGTTCTTGCACTCTTGGTTGTCCTTTTTTGACATTATCGTCCATTTGGTGGGCAGGTTTCCTAGCACATGCCTCAGCGCACCAAAAGCCTGGCAGGGCACGTTCACGCCGCCAGATTTTCCTGGGCTCAGCAATCAAGCGGGGCTATGAGACAACTCGGGCGCCACGGCGCAGCATTGCGGTCGGCGCGGCTACGCACTATAGTCTTTGCATCAAGGACTTATTCGAATAGAGCTATGTCAGAGACAGTTTTAGAAGACGATCCAAAGATGGCACCTGCAGGCGACGCCGCGAAGCTTTTGCGCGGTGCGGGACTACGGCCCACGCGGCAACGGCTTGCGCTTGCGAGGCTTTTGTTCGCCGAAGGCGATCGGCACGTGACGGCCGAGCGGCTGCATGAAGAAGCGGTGGCATCGAAAGTCCCAGTATCGCTTGCGACCGTCTACAACACATTGCACCAGTTCTCAGAGGTGGGCCTATTGCGCGCGGTCGCGGTAGAAGGCGCCAAAACCTACTTCGACACCAATACGTCGAACCACTTCCATTTCTTCTGCGAAGAGAGCGCGAAGCTGTTGGACATCGACACAAGCGCGATCCGTATTGAGGGTTTACCTGATGCCCCAGACGGCAAGGTGATCTCGCGCGTGGACGTCCTGGTCCGTCTGGTCGACAAGGAAAGCTAAACCGCCGACCGAACGCGCTGCGGGTGCCCAAGCATCGCCGCACTGGCAGCTACTCAATCTTCTCATTTCGGTATACGCCCCACAGCTTCTCCTGCTGGACGTAGCCGGCATGATCTTGCACGTATAATTCGCACCACGAGCCGTCACAGGCCACCAAGTTGCCGAGCACACCCGGCTGAAGCTGTGCGACAACACCCGAGCTCGTCGAACGACGTCGATGGAGTGGAATCTGAACCGAGCCGCTTTGGGACTTGCTCCAAGGACTGACGAGCACGGTCCGCCGGCCGCTGAGGAGGCTATGGAAGACCCAGCCGTCAGCGCCCTCGCTGTCACGAACACGCCGCCAGTTCTCGAACTCGGCAATCACCTCAACCGGAAGACCGGCGCGGGAGAAGACCCAAAGGATCGATTGATCTGTGCTTGGCCCGCGGCGGACATTGACCTTGTCCGATTTCAAGCTCACGAAACGAGGGACAGGAAGGCCCGAGCTCTTACCTTTCTCGGGAACCTGGACAACGACCTCGGTAGCCGCAAGTAGGCTTGGAAAAGCCGCTGGAACCGATCCCAAGACCAATCCTGCGAGAAGGAGACCGAAAGTCAGCGTCCCTCTCTGCCGCTTGGTCCTGCGCTTGCCCATCGACTCACCCCCAATAAACCCCGAATCATACCTTCTGAATGGCGGAGAAAAGTGAACGGATCGTGGCTTTTGGGTCCCTCGGCGCCTCGCCAAGGGTCATAGGGCACAGTTGAGCCAAGTTGACGCTTTATCTCCCGAAGTCCCTTCTGTTAGACAGGGCGCAGAATTGAACAAAAACTTGGGCTCGGGACCGCCCAGCTCTTTGACGGGAAATAATAATGGCTTCTGACCGACCGCTCGTAATCGTCACGCGTAAGCTGCCGGACGTCGTGGAGACACGACTTAGGGAACTGTTCGATGCGCGGCTGAACCTTGAGGACAAGCCTTTCTCGCGCGACGAACTCATCGCTGCGATGAAAGAGGCTACCGTACTCGTGCCGACCGTCACCGACCGGATCGACCGGGCGGTGCTGAGCCAAGCTGGACCCGACTTGAAGCTCATTGCGCAGTTTGGCACCGGCGTCGACAATATCGACCTCGATACGGCGCGCAATCGAGCGATCTTGGTCACGAATACGCCAGGGGTGCTGACCGAGGATACGGCCGACATGACGATGGCGCTGATCCTCGCCGTGCCGCGCCGTCTAACAGAGGGCGCCGCACTGCTGAAATCAGGCAGCGACGCATGGCAGGGTTGGTCACCGACCTGGATGCTGGGTCAGCGCATATATGGCAAGCGTCTCGGTATTGTGGGCATGGGACGGATTGGACAGGCCGTGGCGCGGCGCGCCAAGGCATTTGGTCTTCAGATCCACTACCACAACCGGCGGCGGGTCCCCTCCGATGTCGAGAAGGAACTCGAAGCCACGTATTGGGATAGCCTCGATCAAATGCTGGTACGGATGGACATCATCTCCATCAACTGCCCGCACACACCCGCGACGTATCACCTGCTGTCCGCGCGCCGCCTCGCGCTCTTGAAGCCGACGGCCTATATCGTCAACACGGCGCGCGGTGAGGTAATCGACGAGAACGCGCTGGCCCGTATGATCGACAACAACGAACTCGCCGGTGCGGGGCTCGACGTTTTCGAGCACGAACCCGCCGTGAATCCGAAGCTGCTGCGGAACGACAGGGTGGTGGTGCTACCGCATATGGGTTCGGCGACGCTCGAGGGTCGTATCGACATGGGCGAGAAAGTGATCGTCAATATCAAGACGTTCCTCGATGGCCATGCACCGCCGGATCGCGTGCACCCGGCCATGTTCTAATTCGGAAACGCCGCACCTCACGCGCGCGGTACTTTCGGCAGAGCAACGTGCTCGGGCCGAAATCCGAGGCCGACGAACCGGCCAGGTATTCGCCGAAGCAGCGGAAAGTCGTTCAGGATCTTCAGAGCAAACGGGACATCCGGGATTTTGGTCGCGGATAGGATGCCGGTGATCACACGGTCTTGCAGGAACACCTGAAGGCCTTGCGTGAGTCTCACAGGCAACGTCCTGCGCTTTTGCACCCGCGCGAGATCGGCGTCGGACACATTCTTCTCGAGCAATGGCAACGCCAGAATATTGGCGGCCGCCACAGCGTCCTGAACGGCGAGATTGACGCCCACACCGCCGATCGGAGACATCGCGTGGGCCGCATCGCCGATACAGAGGAGCCCGGGTCGGTGCCATTTTTTGAGCCTATCGACGCGCACCGAAAGCAATTTGACATCGTCCCAGGTTTCGAGTTCCCGGACCCGAGCGCCTAGGGAGGGATTGAGGGCCATGATGGTCTGGCGGAAGGATTCCAGTCCGTTGCGCCGCAGCTGGTTGAAACCGCCTTTGGGTATGACGTAGGCGCATTGCCAGTAGTCGCCCCGGTTGATCATGATAAAGAACCGCCCCGGCTCAACCCGACCAAAGGTTTCCGCGCCATCTTCCGGCTTGCGTGATAGGCGCATCCAAAGCACGTCCATCGGCGCGCCTATGTCTTCGACTTCCAGCCGCGCAAGCGATCGCACCGTGGAGTGCCGGCCGTCCGTGCCGACCACGAGATCTGCATGGACCTCTAAGTCGCCATCGCGCGTTGCGGCTTTGACGCCAACGACCTTCCCATTGTCGGTCATGAGTTCGTCCACATCCGCGCCCATGCGCAAATGGAAGTTTGGGTAACGCTTGCCCTGGCCAGCCAGAAAGTCGAGAAAATCCCACTGGGGCATCATTGCGACGAATTTCGCGGCCGTCGGCAGGTGCGAAAAGTCGGCCACCTGAATCGTACGATCGCCGATCTCCACGCCGACCTGCTCCATCTTTTCGTATGGCAGCTTCAGAAACGCATCTAGGAATCCAAGCTCATGCATCACCTCAAGCGTCGAAGGGTGGATGGTGTCTCCGCGGAAATCCCGAAAAAAGTCTGCATGCTTCTCAAGTACAGCGACATTGACGCCCGCCCGGGCAAGCAAGAAGCCCAGCATCACACCCGCAGGCCCGCCGCCTGCGATAGCACAGTGGGCCGTGATCGTTTCTTGCCCGTGTTCGTCGGACATTGGCTGGTTGGTCATTGCGAAGCCTCGCTCAAGACCGCCCCGCTCGGACATCAAGCGGTCCCATGACCAACTTATAAAACCAATTCAGAGTTTCATCGCCGAAATATGCATTCAAAAGATTGAGAAACCTGGGGCCAATGGCCAGCCGTCCTCGTCAAACAAGGTGATGCGACAAATCGTGGATACTCGGGTTTTTGCCGTTTAGAGGGTTCTCTGGATCCCAGGCATAGCGGATCTGCGAGACGCGCGCCTGTAGCGCGTCGTAGATGAGGAGCCGCCCCACCAAGCCCTCGCCGATCCCAAGAAGCTCCTTGACGACTTCGACCGCTTGTAAGCATCCGAGCACCCCCACCACTGCCCCCAGAATGCCAGCCTCTGAACAGGCCGGGACGGTTCCGTCCGGCGGCGGGGTAGGAAACAAACAACGGTAGCTCGGATTGGGCTGCCCGTTTGGGTCCATCTCAAAGGCACGGATAGTCGTCAACTGGCCATCGAATGGCCCTACGGCCGCGGTCACCAAGGGCCGTCTCGCGAAGTAGCAGGCATCGTTGACCAGGTAACGCGTCGCAAAGTTATCAGAACCATCAGCGACAAGATCAAACGCACCGACAATGCTGGAGGCATTCTCTGCCACGAGCCGCGTTGTGAAGAGCTTTACGTCCACATGGGGGTTGAGGGCCTGGACGCCCTTGGCTGCGCTCTGCGTCTTTTTGTGGCCAATCGACTGGGTTCCATGCAGCACCTGGCGCTGAAGATTGTCGACGCTTACAGAATCATCGTCGATGACGCCGATTTGGCCAACGCCAGCCGCCGCCAGATAGAGTATCAACGGCGAGCCTAGTCCACCCGCACCCACCACCAGCACGCGGGCCGACTTCAAGCGCTTTTGTCCTTCGCCACCGATCTCCTTTAGGACCAGATGACGACGGTAGCGGGCGATTTCGTCGTCTGTCAGCATGGTGTTGATCGAAACGTCTCCATCCTCCGAGACTAGCGGCATCGCCCTCAGGCGGCCCGCTCAATCGGTTGAGCCGAACCCGCCCTCCCCACGGCGTGTCTCGGTTACTTCTGATACTTCGGTGATCTCAACGGCAGTTACCGGGGCGATGACGACCTGGGCGATGCGGTCGCCACGTGCGATGCGGAAGGCGTGGTCGCTGAGATTGATCAGCACAACCTTGACCTCGCCGCGGTAGTCTGCATCGACCGTTCCGGGGCTGTTGAGCACCGTCACACCGTGCTTCAGCGCAAGTCCTGAGCGCGGCCGCACCTGCGCCTCATAGCCTTGCGGTAATTCGAACACGAGTCCTGTAGGGACAGCCCCACGCGTACCGGCGCTTAGAACGACCGGTTCGCTTTCACGCACTGCCGCAACAAGATCGAACCCAGCGGCGTGCTCCGTCTGATATTCCGGCAGCGGGAGCCCCTCCCCATGCGGCAGCCGCAGGATTCGCAAACGTGGCTTCATCGACGTTCCTACTCTGCCGCAAGCTGCATGGCGTGCAGCGCCTCAGCCGCGCGAGCAAGGAGCTTCGTCGCCATCTCGTCCTTCCCCATGGCCGGCCAATCTTCGACCCCGGTGCCGGAAACGAGATGAACTTCCGTATGGCCCCCTCCCATGATGCCGGTACCAGGCGAGACGTCGTTGGCGACAATCCAGTCGGCCCCCTTGCGGCTCAGCTTTGCCTGGGCATGGGTGATGATCGTTTCGGTCTCTGCGGCGAAACCAATCACCAGTGTCGGCCGACTGGCGCTAGGGGCCGCTAGCGTCGCAAGAATATCCGGATTTCTGGAAAGGGCGAGATTGAGCGCCGTTTGGCCCTCCGCCTTTTTCAGCTTCTCCTCCGCCTGGTGAGCGACCCGCCAATCGGCGACGGCTGCTGCGCATATCGCGACATCGGCCGGGAGTGCGGCAAGCGCCGCGTCCAGCATGTCTGCCGCGGTTTCGACTTTCACTGTTGTCACACCAGGAATATCGGGCAGGTGCGTTGGACCGGAAATCAAGGTGACCCGTGCCCCCAGGTCTTTCGCAGCGAGCGCCAATGCGTGTCCCTGCTTCCCTGACGAGCGGTTGGCGATGTAGCGCACGGGATCGATCGGCTCATGGGTTGGCCCGGAGGTGATCAGGACATGGCGCCCCTTCAGCGATACGCCATGTGCGCTCGGGAGAACGCGCTCGATGGCGTCGATAATCTCAGAAGGTTCGGACATGCGCCCAGGTCCGAACTCGCCACAGGCCATATCGCCCTCTTCTGGCCCCACAAAGCGCACACCATCCGCTCGCAAGACCGCGATATTTCGCGACGTCGCAGGGTGTTCCCACATGCGCACGTTCATGGCAGGCGCGACGAGCACGCTTTTGTCCGTCGCCATTAGAACGGTCGAGGCGAGATCGTTTGCCAAACCGTTGGCCATCTTGGCGAGAAGGTTGGCCGTTGCTGGGGCCACAACAACGAGGTCGGCCTCGCGGCTGAGCTGGATATGGCCAATCTCTGCCTCGTCCTTGAGATCAAACAGGTCGGTAAACGCCTTCTCGCCCGACAGCACGGCGAACGAGAGCGGCGTTACGAAATGCGACCCCCCTTCAGTCAAGACCACTCGGACGGCAGCGCCCCGCTCGCGCAGCTGGCGAACGAGCTCCAACGCCTTGTAGGCGGCAATTCCGCCACCGACGATTAGAAGAATGCGTTTGCCATCCAGCATGAGATCTGTCCTGTGTTTCGACGGTGGTAGTCTACCACACCAACGCTATCCGCTTCGCACCTCAGAAGATCTGAGCTACTGCGATAGCAAGGAGCGCCAGCGCCCCAACCCAGATACCAAGCCGCGTCCAGCGGTCTTGCGAGCTTTGCGCGTGCGCGATCCGGGCGACGCTCTCCTCGTCCAGGCGGAGCCCATCTTCAGCCATAGCGCCAAAAGAATCTGCGGTCCGCTCGGCCTGCCGCAGCAGCTTTGGTAGATCGCCGACGAAGCGGCCAACAGATGCTGCGCCTTCCGCCGCCTGCTCGATGCGTGCGCCGGCCCCCAGTTGGGTCTCGAGCCAACTCTTCACAACAGGTTCGGACACAACCCACATGTTTAGCTCGGGATCGAGCGTCCGTCCCACGCCCTCGACAACGACCATTGTTTTTTGGAGCATGATCAATTCGGGCCGGGTCTTCATATCAAAGACCTCTGTGTACTGAAGAAGCTGCCCCAAGAGCTGAGCCATCGAGATTTCGTTGGCGGGACGATCCATGATCGGCTCGCCGATTGCGCGAAGCGCTTGAGCGAACTGCGCCACCGAATGTTTGCGAGGCACGTAGCCCGCCTCGAAATGCACTTCGGCAACGCGCCGGTAATCTCGCGTAATAAACCCATAGAGGATCTCGGCGAGAAAGCGGCGTTCCTTCATGCCGAGGCGTCCCATGATTCCAAAGTCGACCGCAACGATGCGCCCCCGATCGTCGACGAAGAGGTTTCCTTGATGCATGTCGGCATGGAAGAAGCCATCGCGCATCGCGTGGCGCAGGAAGCTCTGCATCAGTGTTGCGCCCAGAGCCTTAAGGTCGTGGCCCTTCGCCTTGAGCGCTTTAAGGTCGCCCATGGGCGTGCCATCGATCCATTCAAGCGTGAGCACGCGCCGGGCGCTGCGCTGCCAATCGACAACGGGCACCCGGAAACCTGCGTCGCCGGCAATATTGTCGCCCATCTCCGCGATGGCGGCCGCCTCCATACGCAGGTCCATCTCAATAGCTACGGACTTCGCCAGCGTGTCGACGACAGCGACAGGGCGTAGGCGTCGCGAGGGCGCGTGAAAGCGCTCAATCATCCGAGCCGCGAAGAAATAGGAATCGAGGTCTTTTTTGAAGCGATGCTCGATACCAGGCCGCAGGACCTTAACGGCGACGTCCTTCAGAGCGCCATCCTTCGTGCGGACCTTGGCCTTATGGACCTGAGCAATGGAAGCCGCGGCTACGGGCGGTCCGAAATCGGTGAAGAGTTCGGCTATAGGCGCGTCTAGCTCCGCCTCGACCAGCTTGACTGCTTCACTCTGCGAGAACGGTGGCAGACGGTCTTGCAAGGTCGAAAGGTCGCGCGCGAGTTCGCGACCGACAATGTCATCCCGCGTGGCGAGGAACTGGCCAAGCTTGATGTAGGAGGGACCGAGGGAGGTGAGTGCCGAGGACAGCCGTTCCTCGTTCTGCGATCCGTTCTTCTTGCGCAGAGGAGCGGTAACCCGCCCGAAGACGGCAAGCGGCCCGGAAACACGCGCTTCGTCGGGCAGAACACGGGCGCCCCTCCAAGCCAAGGTCGCGCCGGCCTTCGTTAACCGTGCCATGTTTGCAATGGCGTTCACTTCCAAAGCCTCGCTTAAAGGCGCCAGCCCGAATGAATGGCGGCGATGCCGCCCGTCAGATTCCGGTAGCGCACGCGTTCGAAACCGGCCTCTTGTATCATGCCGGCGAAGCGATCCTGATCGGGAAAGCGTCTTATGCTTTCCACGAGATAGCGATAGGACTCTGCGTCTCCGGCTACGAGGCGCCCCAGCGCGGGAATCGCGTTGAAAGAGTAGGCGTCGTAAAGCCGGTCGAGCACCGGCATTTCGACGTTTGAGAACTCCAAACATAAGAAGCGGCCACCCGGTTTCAGAACCCGATAGGCCTCGGCCAGAGCTGTCTCGATATGGGTCACATTGCGGATCCCAAAGGCGATCGAATAGGCGTGAAACCGGCCAGACTGAAAGGGCAGGCTTTCCGCGTTGCCCTGGACGAACGACAAACGCCCACGTCCTGCGGCGCGTTTCACGCCTTCATTCATCATCTCCTTTGAGATGTCGCAAATAACTGCCGAGCTGCCGCCGCCCGCGATATCCAAGAACCGCGTGGCGATATCGCCCGTCCCGCCCGCGACATCGATGAGGGCGAAGTCTGTGTCGGTTTTGGGCGGTGCCAGCGCCGTCACAAGATCGGTCTTCCAAAGCCGATGGAGGCCACCCGACATAAGATCGTTCATCAAATCGTACCGGCTGGCAACCCTAGAGAAGACCTCGTTGACGAGGCCCTGGCGGGCGCCCTCCGAGACGCGGGCGAAGCCAAAACTGGTCTCAACCCCGGATTTGTCGCGATTTTTGATGTCATCTGGCATGGCACCGGACAATAGCCTAAGGCCTTAGTTCAGGCTATTGTTGCAGCGCAACGATGGTAATCTTGCACTGCAATGAACCTGGATATTCCCTCTGAGCGCTGTTTCGAACGCCATTACGCCGAGGCCCATGCCTGAATTGCCTGAAGTCGAGACCGTTCGCCGCGGTTTGGAGCCCGTTCTCGTGGGCAACACCTTTGCGCGGGTAGAGCAACGTCGGCCGGATCTGCGGTTTCCGCTCCCGGGGCAATTCGCTGAACGCCTGACGGGGCGCGTCATTGAGCGGTTGGACCGCCGCGCCAAATACCTGCTGGCCCGACTGGACGACGGACAGGTACTGATCATGCATCTGGGCATGACGGGGCGGTTTGTCATCGAAAGGGCCGACGGCGACAGAACAGAGCCGGGCGACTTCGTCCACGATGCGACCGCGTCATCCCAATGCGGCTTCCCGAAACACGAACATATCGTCTTCCACTTGGAAGACGGGTCGACGATCCGCTATTCCGATGTCCGCCGTTTCGGGATCATGGACATTGCCGACCCTGGCCAACTCGAATCCCACGCCCTGTTTGCAAGCCTTGGCATCGAGCCACTCGGAGATGAGCTAGCACCGGCCTGGCTTGCCGCGCGATTGAAGGGCAAGACAACCTCAATAAAGGCCGCCCTGCTCGACCAGAGGCTGATTGCGGGGCTCGGCAATATTTATGTGTGCGAGGCACTTCATCGAGCTCAGCTCTCTCCGAAACGGCGCGCCGGTACGCTTGCCACGAAGACAGGTCGACCGACTGAGAAAACGTCTGCGCTCGTGCAAGCCATCACGTCCGTGTTGCGCGATGCCATACGCGCAGGCGGCTCCTCCTTGCGCGACTATCGCCACACCGACGGACGGCTAGGGCGATTCCAGCATCGCTTCCGCGTTTACGGCCGAGCAGGCAAGCCCTGTATGCGGCGCGGCTGCAACGGCACGATCCGCCGCATCACTCAAGGCGGCCGTTCAACCTTTTATTGTCCAATCTGCCAGAGATAGGGAAAACAACGCACATGTACATGGACCAAGCCACGATCGGCGGAGAGCCAGCCGCCAAAGAATACGCAACGCTGATTGTGACGCGAGAGGGCAAGGTTGGCGTGATCACGCTGAACCGGCCAAAGGCTCTCAATGCGCTCAATTCTCAGCTGGTCGGTGAGCTTTGCGAAGTGCTCAACGTCTTCGACAAGGACCCGGAGATCGGATGCATCGTGATTACCGGCGGTGAGAAGGCGTTTGCGGCCGGCGCCGACATTAAGGAGATGCAGAGCAAGACATCCGTCGAGGCCTACAGCACCGCTTTCTTGGCGCCGTACGATACGATTGCCGCCACACGAAAACCCATCATCGCGGCGGTTGCCGGTTATGCTCTCGGCGGCGGTTGCGAACTGGCGATGTCTTGCGACATCATTCTGGCGGCGGAAAACGCCGTGTTTGGTCAGCCAGAGATCAATCTCGGTATCATGCCCGGGGCCGGCGGCACCCAGCGCCTGACCCGCGCCGTCGGCAAAGCCAAGGCCATGGAGCTGTGCCTGACGGGCCGGCAAATGCGGGCCGACGAGGCCGAACGTTCCAACCTCGTGAGCCGCATCGTCCCAGTCGAGTCCCTGCGCGATGAAGCCTTGAAGGATGCTTCCAAGATCGCTGGCTTCCCGACTCACGTGGTCATGATGATCAAGGAGTCAATCAATCGTGGGTTTGTCACAACGCTATCGGAAGGCGTGCGCTTTGAACGCAATCAGTTTTACTCGCTCTTCGCCACTGAAGATCAAAAGGAGGGCATGGCAGCGTTCATTGAAAAGAGGAAGCCCGACTTCAAGAACCGCTAGCGTTCGCCGCTGGGCAGCGCGCCCGGCTTCTAGGGGCGCCGATCTCATCGCTTGCCAAGGCTGTGCCTGACCTCCAAGCTCTTGGGCGGGAGGATCTTCACATGCTTGGGAAAGTTACGGTGATCGCATTCCATCGCGCCCGGCCGGGGAAGGAAGACGTGCTGCGGGAAGCACTGCTCTCGCTTTGCGGCCCCACCCGCCAGGAACAGGGTTGCATCAACTACGACCTGCACATCTCGGCGGATGACCCAGGTCTGCTGGTGTTTCATGAAAACTGGAACACTAAGGCTGATCTCGACAGGCATCTTTCGTCGCCGCATATCGATGCCTTCCGCCAAACGGCGGATGAGCTCCTCGCCGAACCACCCAACATCACGCTGTGGACCGAGGCCAAGGTCTGACGGCCAGCCCTTGGGAAGTGTGGCCTGCTGGTTGACGCCTTGCGGGCCGCTCGCTATAGACCATGCAAATTCCGTATATTTCGCATTTTCGGAGAGCCGTATCACGCGGACCGTGAGCTGCGCGTAAGGATCCTAGACATGGCCAATACCAAGTCGGCGAAGAAAGCCGTTCGCCAAATCAGCCGTCGCACCGCCGTAAACAAGAACCGGCGGAGCAACATGCGTAGCTACCTGCGCAAGGTGGAAGAAGCTATCGCTTCGGGCGACAAGGACGCAGCTCAGGCGGCGCTGCGGGTCGCCGAACCGGTTGTCGCCCGTACGGCCCAGCTTGGGATCCTTCACCGCCGCGCGGCGTCTCGGAAGGTCTCGCGCCTCGCAAAGCGCGTCGGCGCCATGGGTGCCTAGCAGATCTCTCTGCAAACCCCCTCAGCAACTCAACACGGCTGACCTGCGCGCGCCGGGCGCTCGCGGCTTCGCGCTGCCTCGCTTTTGCTGTGATCGGCACGTGTCTACGGGCGCATGTCTGAGCGTTCCGTTGAGCCGTTGCGCACCGGCCTAACGTTTTCTTGTCGGGACTCGGTCTCTGGGGAGCTGAGCTGTGACAGCGACGACGCGGCCTTAGAGTCCAGGTCAGGGGCACCCGGCACCGACGCTAATGGCGTGCCGTCGACGTCCGAAGCGTCACCCCTGTGAACGATTGTCTCAATTGCTTGACACTGAGATATCAATTGCTTGACGGCGTTGTGATGTAACTGACGCCTGCTTGTTGTGTCTCTGAAGCCGCAGTTTTCCACCGAATGCCAAAAAAAGAAAAAATTTTGCCGCGGATGACCTCCAAATGCCTTTGTCCGCTCCGCTTTGCGGGGATAGCCGGCCGATTCACGCTTTTTGCACAGGGGCTTGGCAGGTCGACAAAAACGATGAGTCTACTGACGAATACTGAATCATCTACTCCTCTCGTTTGCTTGATCGCCGCCTTGAGCGTGTGTATAGTCTAATGATCCGAACGGGGACGTCCCCTCCTTACAATTGAGTATCTTGATCTTGGCCTTTGCCGGGACAGATTTTCTTTGTCTAAAGTTTGGGACACTATGTAAATCTTGTGGAATGCTTATGCGTAAGTTGTGAATATTAGGTGCGCAAGTCGCACAAGATCGACACGGATTGTGGGTGGCACGAATTCTGTTCTTGTACCGTGCTCATTAATTTGAGGAGGAGGCTCGATTTTGGGCGCGCACACGGGCGATTACACGGTCGATGAGATTGATGTGGCGTCGACCTGGAGCGCTCTCCAGGGGAATCCTCGATCGCAGTTGGTCGATGTGCGCACACGCGCGGAGTGGACTTACGTAGGGATCCCCGATTTGGGGCCCCTGGGAAAAAGAGCTGTACTTGTAGAGTGGCAGACATTTCCCGACCAGTCCGTCGATCCGCGCTTTGCCGAGCGGCTTGCAAACGAACTGCAGGCGCTCGGTGTCCAAGCCGATGATGATCTCTTCTTCATATGTCGTTCGGGTAGCCGAAGCTTGGCCGCGGCCGAGCTGATGGCGTCGGCAGGGTATCGCGCTTGCCATAACGTCTCAGAGGGGTTCGAAGGACCGCTTGACGACAAACGGCATCGAGGAACCCTATCTGGTTGGAAGGCGATCGGGCTTCCTTGGCTACAAGGCTAGGGAGCCGGTCAAGAGGACTATTAGGATGGTCTGCGTCCAAATTTGTTGGCCGCTTTAGTTGCTGCGTGCGGTGCGTGTTGGCGCGACAGGAAATGAATAAGGAAAGACAAAAATCGTGGCAGAGGCACAGGCAAGGGCTCATGACCATGGGGCCCCGAAAGAGGAGCAATGCGTGCCAAGTGAGGCTTGGACGCGAATCAAATCCCGACTGCGCGGCGAGCTCGGAGAGGATGTTTACGCAAGTTGGTTTCGCGGCGTCGAAGTCGACGATATCGCCGGAGGCGTTATCCATCTGACAGTGGCGACGCGTTTTTTGCGGAATTGGCTGAGGACTCACTACTACGACACTGTGCTGCGCCAGGTTCAGGGCGAGTGGCCAGACGCCGAGCGGCTGGAATTTTCCGTGCGGCAGCCGCACTTCACGGTGGAACCGCCCAAGGAAGTTTCGATGCCCCGTCCGGCTTCACCGCAGGTCGTGGCGAACCGTTCGGCACTGCCGATGCCGCTTCGAACAGGTTACGACGGTTTTGAGGGTTCGCCCTTGGATCCGCGCCTGAGCTTCAGCAGCTTCGTTGTCGGCAACACAAATAAGCTTGCTCATGCGGCTGCGCATCAGGTGGCGCTGTCGTCGTCGAGCCCACAATCGCCGTTCAACCCGCTGTTTCTTCATGGGAACGTAGGTCTAGGCAAGACGCACCTGCTCCACGCGATAGCTTGGGAAGTCAAGCGGCAAAAGCCTGAAGCAGAGGTTCTCTACCTTACAGCCGAGCGCTTCATGTCTGGGTTCGTCCAGGCCTTGCGGGCCCGAGACGCCCTCGCATTCAAGGAAAAGCTCCGCAATATCGACATTCTACTGATCGACGATATGGAGTTCTTGCAAGGGCCGACGATCCAGCAGGAGTTTTGTCATACGCTGAACTCGCTGATCGATGGCGGACGTCAAGTGGTCGTTGCTGCGGACCGGGCGCCAACACAACTCGATAAGCTCGATATGCGCATGCGTTCCCGGCTCGGGGGTGGGCTTGTGGCCGAGATGAAGACCATGGACTACGACCTGCGCCACAAGATTCTCGAGAAGCGGGCCTCGGAGGCTTGCACAGAGACAAACGGACTTGAGGTGTCCGAGACGGTTCTCGCCTTTCTGGCGGAGCGGCTGACCGAAAGCGGGCGAGAGCTGGAAGGTGCCGTTCACCGCTTGCGCGCGAGCTACCAGCTAACGGATGAACCGGTCACGATCGCGGTGGCTGAGCAAATCGTTCGGGACCTTATGCGTGGCGCGGAGCCTCGGCGGGTTCGTATCGACGACATTCTGCGGACGGTGTCAAAGCACTACGGGGTCAATCGCAGCGACCTTCTGTCCGGGCGCCGGAACCGCTCTATCGTGCGGCCTCGGCAGATTGGGATGTACTTGGCAAAGCTGCTGACATCTCGCTCACTGCCCGAGATCGGCCGCCGTTTCGGTAACCGCGATCACACCACGGTGCTGCACGCAATTCGCAAAATAGAGCAGTTGATGAGTGACGACACGCAGCTACGGGAAGAGATAGAACTGCTGAAGCGGCTTCTTCGCGACTAAGGTATCTCGGCTGGAGGCGCCCAGGGCTCCAAACTCTGGGCCTGCCTCCGGCGGCGAGAGCCGGCAGCCGCTACAGAGCCCATCGACCTCCGCGCTCTTGCAAATTTCGCCTCGGCGCTGCAAGTTCGTGTGGCTTTGCATAGCGGGTTTTTCGCCCGACTCGCCAAGACTTTACCCGCATCGCGGCGGTTTCGACGGAGCCCAGGGTCCGTGGAAACAAGTACCTTGGACCGAGGATCATTCAGCGAGAAAGACGCACGATTTCAGGATACGCTCCAACCATGCGCATTACGATCGAAAAGCCGAAGCTCGCCAAAGCCCTTGCGCATACCGCAAGCGTGGTCGAGCGTAGGAACACGATACCGATCTTGTCTAACGTGCTCCTGACCGCAGACGATGACGCACTCACGCTAACCGCCACCGACCTCGACATGGAAGTCGTCGAGACTGTCGACAGCACGATCTCGGCCAAGGGGGCCGTTACGGTGCCCGCACATATGTTCAACGATATCGTTCGCAAGCTGCCGGACGGCGACGTCTCCATTGAGCGCGACGCCGAGCAGGAGCGCCTAACCATTACGTCGGGGCCCTCGCAGTTCTCGCTTCAGACATTGCCTGCAGACGATTTCCCGACACTCTCGGTCGAGGACCTTGACCACACATTCGAAATCTCCGCAGCAGACCTCAAACGACTCATCGAGAAAACACGCTTTGCGATCTCTACCGAGGAGACCCGGTACTACCTCAATGGGATTTATCTCCATGCTGCGGAAAGCGATGGCAGGGAGACCTTGCGCGCCGTTGCCACCGACGGCCATCGGCTGGCGCAAGTCGAGATGCCTTTGCCGGACGGCGCGAAAGGAATGCCGGGGGTAATCGTTCCACGTAAAACCGTTTCCGATCTGCTGCGCCTCAGCGAGGCGGGTGACGACAGTATTCGTATTGAACTTTCGCCCTCTAAGATCCGTGTATCCGCAGGCCAAGTCGTTCTGACGTCGAAGCTGATCGACGGCACCTTCCCGGACTATGAGCGCGTGATACCGCAAGACAACGACAAGCGCCTCGAACTGGACAACGGGACATTCGAACAAGCTGTCGATCGCGTTTCGACACTATCGAGTGACAAGGGCCGGGCCGTGAAACTTGCTCTGTCCGGCGACACGCTGACACTGTCGGTCAACAATCCAGATTCGGGCAGCGCCACCGAAGAAATACCGGTCAGCTACGACGCCGACGCGCTTGAGATCGGTTTCAATTCGCGGTACCTGCTCGACATTGCACAGCAGCTAGAGAGCGAGACGGCCGAGTTCTTGTTCGCCGACCCGGGCTCGCCGACGATGGTGCGGGACGTCAAGGATACGTCGACGCTCTATGTGCTGATGCCGATGCGGGTATGACGGCGGACCCAACCGAGCACAACAACGAGATCGATCACGCCGCACGGGCTGCGCCAGTGGCTACGCCCCTTTCCGTCGGCACGCTAAAGCTGACGGACTTCCGAAATTACGACTCCGCGCGGTTAGATCTCGATGCCCGCTCCGTCGTCCTTGTCGGTGAGAACGGGTCTGGCAAGACCAATCTACTTGAAGCCGTATCTCTCCTCGGTCCAGGCCATGGGCTGCGCGGACGGCCTTATGCCGAGCTCGCGAAGAATGACGGACAGGGTGGCTTTGCGATCGCGGCGACCATTCGTACGCGCCATGGCGAACTCGATATCGGGACTGGCTACACGGCACGGGCTGGGGAAGAGGGTCAAGGCCGCACCATCCGCATCGCCGGGAAAGACTGCAGCGCCGCGGCCCTCGGTGAATATGTCAAACAGGTCTTCCTGATCCCGGCGATGGATGGGTTGTTTACCGGAGGCGGTTCCGACAGGCGACGTTTTCTGGATCGCCTTGTCGTCGCTATCGCACCGGGCCTTCGGACATCTCTCAGCCGCTACGAACGCGCCATGCGTCAGCGTAACCGTCTCTTTCAGATGCGGGAGCATGGGCGCAGCCTCTTTGAGGGTTTGGAGGAACAGATGGCCGAAGCCGGCGTCGCCATCGCGGCCGCGCGGCTCGATGCGGTTGAGCGGCTGTCCGCGCTCATTGACGAGCGGCGGGCAACGCAGGACCAAACGCCTTTTCCTCATGCCGTTCTGTCGTTGCATGGGACGGTCGAGGCCGACCTAGCGGAACGTTCGGCCACTGAGGCAGAGGATGCCTTTCGGATTCTTCTTGAGGAGGGCCGCGAGCGCGATCGGGCGGCTTTGCGTTGTCTCGAAGGCCCCCATCGGAGCGACCTCCTTGTGGTGCACGGGCCGAAAAATGCCCCTGCCGCCATCTGCTCTTCCGGCGAGCAAAAGGCCTTATTGCTGGGCCTTGTTCTAGCCAAGGCCGAGCTCATCAAAACCATGGAAGAGATCGCCCCGCTCGTGCTATTGGACGAGGTCGCGGCCCACCTGGATGGCGTTCGGCGGAAGGCCCTTTTTGGGGAAATCCTGCGCCTAGGGGTCCAGGCCTGGATGACCGGAACGGACAAGGAACTTTTTTCGCCTTTAGAAGAAGATGCTCAGATTCTCGAGGTGAATCGGGGTATAATACTTTTATGATTCTCGCTTTCGCCGGCTCTCAAAGCCAGGCGCCCAAGAACGCTCTAAACCGTCTCTAAAAGTACTCTCTTAGCTCATGACACCTGCTGCCAAACGCAAGGCTGAAGCCGCGGCCGATTACGGTGCCGAGTCCATCAAGGTTCTGAAAGGACTCGATGCCGTCCGCAAACGACCGGGCATGTATATCGGCGATACCGACGATGGTTCGGGCCTCCACCACATGGTGTACGAGGTGGTCGACAACGCAATCGACGAGTCGCTGGCCGGGTACTGCGACCTGATCAATGTCGTTCTGAACGCTGACGGCTCGGTCACGGTCAACGACAACGGGCGAGGCATTCCGATTGAGGTCCACCAAGGAGAAGGGGTCTCGGCGGCAGAGGTCATCATGACTCAGCTCCACGCTGGTGGAAAGTTCGACCAGAACTCCTACAAGGTGTCTGGTGGGTTGCACGGCGTGGGCGTCTCGGTTGTCAACGCGCTCTCCAGCCGACTCGATCTCACCATTTGGCGGAATGGCAAAGAACACGCGATGCGATTTGCCAATGGCGAACGCGAAGGACCTCTCGAAGTCGTCGGCGATTCCGGTGGCAAGACGGGTACCCAAATCACCTTCGTACCGTCGACTGAAACATTCACGATGACCGACTTCGATTATGCGACGCTTGAGCATCGCTTGCGCGAGTTGGCCTTCCTGAATTCCGGCGTACGCATCAACCTCACAGACCTGAGGGGCGTCGAGCCGAAGTCGGAGGAGATGCACTACGAAGGGGGACTGCGCGCCTTCGTGAAGTTCTTGGATCGGACGAAGCACGCGCTGATCTCCGAGCCTGTCGTCGTGGAGAAGACGCAGGACGGCATCACGGTGGAAGCTGCGCTGTGGTGGAACGACAGCTACCACGAGAACGTAATGTGCTTCACCAACAACATTCCTCAGCGCGACGGGGGCACACATCTGGCTGGATTCCGCGCTGCCCTCACCCGCACCGTCAACACCTATGCCGCTGAGTCCGGCATCGCTAAGAAGGAGAAGGTGTCGCTGACGGGCGATGATGCGCGCGAAGGTCTTACTTGCGTTTTGTCGGTGAAGGTGCCGGATCCAAAGTTCTCGAGCCAAACGAAAGACAAGCTTGTCTCATCAGAAGTCCGCCCGGTCGTCGAGAGCATCATGTCCGAGCGGCTCTCGCAGTGGTTCGAGGAGAACCCCAACGAAGCGCGCAACATTGTGCAGAAAATCGTGGAAGCCGCCGCCGCCCGGGAAGCGGCTCGCAAGGCTCGTGAGCTTACACGCCGCAAAGGCGCACTCGACGTTGCATCTCTGCCTGGCAAGCTTGCCGATTGCCAGGAGAGAGATCCGACGAAATCGGAGCTGTTCCTTGTCGAGGGCGACTCGGCCGGCGGCAGCGCAAAGCAGGCACGGGATCGGGCTTTTCAAGCGGTGCTCCCCTTACGCGGCAAGATCCTGAACGTGGAGCGGGCGCGCATCGATAAGATGCTTTCCAGCGCCGAGATTGGCACGCTCATCACAGCGCTCGGCACGGGGATCGGCGACGAATTCGATCTCTCGAAACTGCGCTACCACAAGATCATCATCATGACAGACGCCGATGTGGACGGTTCGCATATCCGTACGCTTCTGCTGACGTTCTTTTATCGGCAGATGCCTGAGATCATCGAGGCCGGCCACCTGTTTATCGCGCAGCCGCCGCTGTACAAGGTGAAGCGGGGCCAGCAAGAGCGCTACCTCAAGGACGAAGCGAGCCTTCAAGACTACCTAATCGATGAGGGTCTAGTAGACGCCGTGCTCATAACGGGCGACGATGCGGCCAGAGGTGGCGCCGATTTGCGCGACATCGTGGAGAAGGCCCGTAAAATCACGTCGATCCTCAGTGGGCTTCATAGCCGCTATCCGCGCTTCATCGTCGAGCAAGCAGCCATCGCCGGCGTTCTCAACCCGGAGATGCTCAGGAATGCTGCCCAAGCCCAGGAGGCTGCGAACTACATCGCGCGGCGGCTCGATGCACTTGCGGATGAGACCGAGCAGGGCTGGCACGGCGAGGCGCTTGCGGAGGGTGGACTTCGTTTTTGGCGCGAACTTCGCGGTGTTATGGAGTCCCATCTGATCGACGGACCGTTTATTGCATCCGCCGACGCTCTCAAGCTCGATCAGTTTGCAGAACATCTTCAAGAAGTCTACGCGAAGCCCGCTGTCCTCAAACGGAAAGACGCGAGTCACACTGTCCACGGCCCCTCGGACTTGCTCGGCGCGGTTATGGAGACGGGTCAGAAAGGTCTCTCGCTCCAGCGCTATAAAGGCCTCGGCGAAATGAACCCCGAGCAGCTCTGGGAAACCACGCTCGATCGGGAAACGCGCACCATCCTGCAGGTGAAGATCAAGGAAGGCGAAGACGCCGACGATATATTCTCCCGGCTGATGGGGGACGTGGTGGAGCCTCGGCGCGAGTTCATCCAAGAAAACGCGCTTCAAGTGGCCAATCTGGACGTCTGACCGCCCAGACAGACCCTATTCCTTAACGGGAT
The DNA here is from genome assembly GCF_058506495.1 of Methyloceanibacter sp. Classification (NCBI taxonomy): domain Bacteria; kingdom Pseudomonadati; phylum Pseudomonadota; class Alphaproteobacteria; order Hyphomicrobiales; family Hyphomicrobiaceae; genus Methyloceanibacter; species Methyloceanibacter sp. The sequence goes on from NZ_JBZMXT010000001.1 coordinate 29,363, forward strand.
GGCAACGTGGCTGCCCTAGGGTCGTCGCCATGCACGGCCCGTGCCTCTTCGTTGTGGCAGCGGCGGGTCCCAAGTCCAAAATTCGTTGGCCCCAGGTCGCATGGAGTTTAGTTGCGTATGAGCGGCGCGAAGCGCAGGCCCAAACCTAAAGGCACAGGGCAACGACGCGTGCGACCGCGCTCGTCAGCTGCGAAGGCTTCCCCGACAAAAGCTTCTAGAGCAAATACGCCTCGTTCGAAGCCCGCGCCGCGCCGACGCAGACCGCCGGCACGCCGGACACGCGGGAGACGCTCCGGCCTCTGGTCGCGCTTCGAGGGTCTCTCGCAGCGCCATCCCATTCTCTCCGGGGCAGCACGCGTCAGTCTGATAGCCTCTCTTGCCGGTTTCGTTCTTATGGCGGGTGCGGTGTTGTTCTTCATTGCGCGCGTCCCCGACCCGGTTCTCGCAACACTCGACGACCGGCCTCCCAATGTTACTGTTCTTGCCGCCGACGGCTCCATTCTTGCCGAGCGTGGTCTGCGGCGCGGCCATATTCGGGTTGACGTCCTACCCGACCATCTTATCAAGGCGGTTCTCGCAACCGAAGACCGGCGCTTCTACGATCACTGGGGCGTCGATCTTGGGGGTTTGATCCGAGCCAGCTATCGCAACTTCCGGGCCGGCAAGGTTGTGCAGGGCGGATCGACAATCACACAACAGCTCGCAAAGAACTTGTTCCTAAAGCCGGAGCGCACCCTGACCCGCAAGCTCGAGGAACTGATCTATACGGTCTGGCTGGAGAAGCGCTTCGCCAAGAACGAAATCCTCGAGCTGTACCTCAATCGTGTCTATCTCGGTGGCGGAACATATGGCGTCGAAGCGGCCGCGCGCCGCTATTTCGGCCGGTCGGCGCGCGACGTGACACTGGCTCAGTCGGCAGTGCTCGCCGGACTTCTTAAGGCCCCATCACGCTATGCACCAACGCGGAGCATTAGGGCGGCGAGTGCTCGTGCCCAAGTCGTGCTCGACAACATGGTCGATGCAGGCTTTATTTCGGCGATGGAAGCGAAGAAAGCCGGACAGCAGCCCTTACGACTCCAGGCCAAAGGCGATGCGACAGGTTATCCGTATGCTGTCGACTGGGTTGCCGCCATGCTTCCTGAATATGTCGGCCAACATGACGATGCGCTCGTGGTGCAAACGACGATCGATGCAAAGCTGCAGCGATCGTCGCAGGAACGCTTGCGCAAACTCCTTGATAGCAAGGGGCGCAAGCTCAGTGCCGGCGAGGGCGCCATCGTCGTGCTCGATCCAAAGTCCGGCGCGGTGCGTGCGCTCGTTGGCGGCCGTTCCTATAAGAACAGTCCTTACGACCGCGCGCTGCATGCGCGACGGCAGCCAGGCTCGGCCTTCAAACCTTTCGTCTATCTCGCGGCGATCGAATCGGGATACGGCCCCAGCTCGGTCGCGATCGACGGCCCGGTCAATATCCGCGGCTGGACCCCCTCCAACTACACGAAGACTTACAGGGGGCGTGTCTCGCTCCGCTCCGCCCTCGCCCATTCGATCAACACGGTGGCTGTGAAACTCACCGCCAATATTGGACCGGACCGCGTCGCTCAGACGGCACAGCGACTTGGGATTAGTTCAGAACTCAATGCACAGCCCTCGCTTGCGCTCGGCACATCCGAAGTCACGTTGATTGAGCTCACCGGCGCGTACGCTCCGTTTGCAAACGGAGGTGCACGCGTTCTTCCCCATGTCATCACCCATATCCGCACCGAGGACGGCAGAACGCTGTATGCGCGTCAGCGCTCTGCCGTGGGGCGCGTCGTTGCTCAAGGCCATGTCGCGGCGATGAACGACATGATGAGCGCGGTGGTTCGCGGCGGCACGGGACGACGAGCTGCAATTCCGCGACATCCAGCAGGCGGCAAAACGGGAACGACACAGAACTCACGTGATGCATGGTTCGTCGGGTACACAGCGCACTACGTTGCAGGCATTTGGATTGGAAACGACGACAATACGCCTATGAAGAAGGTCACGGGCGGGTCGCTACCCGCGGAGCTTTGGCACGACATCATGCTCCCGGCCCATGAAGGCAAGCGCCCCACGGCGCTGCCGAATCAACGCGGCCCCGCCGGGCCATGGCACGGCAGCGGCGCGGTCGCTTCGCGTTTCCCCTTCTTGGGTAGCGACGCCAAGAATGCAATGGCGCGGCCACGACAGCTGTTCCAACGCGTCATAGGATTCTTTGGCGGCGGCTAGTCTTGCGTCCCTACCCTTAACTCGGCGCTTTCGCGTCGATCCGACGTGGCCACTCCGTCCGCTCCAAATGCGTGCAGTTCTGACCCATAGGTATGGAGCCAATCCTGGGCCTCTGCCTGTCGTGGCATTGTGCGTGCGACCAGAGCCCAGAACGCGGGCCCATGGTTCATCTCTTCAAGGTGGGCAACTTCGTGCGCAGCGAGGTAGTCCAGCACAAAGGGTGGCGCAAGAATGAGTCGCCAGGAGAAGGACAACGTTCCCGTTGATGAACACGAACCCCACCGCGTCGTCTGGTCCCGAACGCTAATCCGCTTCGGCGCAAGACCGAGCCTGTGGGCGTGAATCTTCACACGCAGCCGCAGATCCGCCTGCGCTTGTCTCTTCAGCCAATCCAAGAGGCGGCGTGGCGCATGATGCGCTTCGCCGGCAACGTTCAATCGCGGCACGTCCTCAGACGCCCCGGCGAGCCCTTCAGGCCACACCGGAGCAAGTCGCGCGTCGTCCGTATCCTCTATCCAGACCACGCCGCGGCGGCGCACAGGCCCCACAAAACTCAGTTGGTGGGCGAGGCCACGCAACGGGATGACAGCGCCGTGCGCGAAGGGCACGGGATCGCACAAACCATCGAGGCGCTCCTTGAGCCAGTTCATGTGCCGCGCCAGGAAGTGCTCCGCATCGGCAAGCGTCGAATAAGTGGGAACTGTTAGCACCGCGCTGCGGCGCGCCTCGCTGACCTGAAGACTGTATCGCCGCGCGCGCGGGCTGCGACGCAAGACCAATGGCACGTCCAGCCCTTCCATGGGGACTTCCGTGGTCCCGGATCGTCCAAGCTTAAGGCGTTTCAGCATTAGTCTCCCAGAGATACAGCCCCGATCCGGCCCGAATCATTCGCTGGCTAGCCTAACACAGAGTCCAATGTAAGCGCCCCAAGGGCTAAGCGACCCGCTGCAGTACCCGCTCAAGAAAACTCTTCTTTCGCTGATGTGTCCGCATGAACGCACGAACCTTCGGCAGTATTTCAGTCCTAAAGCGCGATCCGTTGAACACGCCATAGTGGCCGACACCGGCCTGGAGATGATGCGCGCGCTTCGAACTAGGCAACTTCGGACATAATTGGTGTGCGGCCTCGGTCTGCCCGATACCGGTGATGTCATCCTTGTGCCCCTCCACCGTCATCAGGGGTACACGCGCAATCTCGGAGGGATCCACAGGGGTCCCGCGATGGTGCATCTCGCCTTTGGGCAGCCGGTGTTCCATGAAAACGGTTTCGATGGTTTGCAGGTAGTACTCGGCGGAAAGGTCCATGACGGCTAGAAACTCGTCGTAGAACTCCCGGTGCTTATCCGCCGAGTCGCCGTCGCCCTGTATTAGTTTGTGAAAAAGATCATGATGCGCGGTGACATGCCGCTCCAGGTTCATGCCCATGAAGCCCGAAAGCTGTAGAAATCCGGGGTAGACGAGCCGCATATGGCCAGGATAGGGCCAGGGCACCTGGGTAATCACGTTCTGGCGAAACCAGCTGATCGGCTTGCCGGTAGCATATTTGTTGACGGCCGTTGGGCTCTTGCGGGCATCGATAGGACCGGCCATCAACACCAGCGACCTTGGCACATTTCGGTCGCGCCGCGCTTCCATAAGTGAAACAGCGGCAAAGACGGGTACCGTTGGCTGGCACACAGCCATCACATGAACATCCCCGCCAAACCTCTGAATGAATTCAATGACGTAGTCGATATATGTATCGAGATCGAACGGTCCTGCCGCGCGCGGCACGAACCGCGCATCGATCCATTCTGTTACGTAGACATCGTGATCTGGCAGGAGATCTCGAACGGTCCCGCGCAAGAGTGTGGCGAAGTGCCCCGCCATTGGCGATATCAGCAGGACTTTCGGATCCTGTTTCTGGGCCTCCTCTGGAAGATTGCGCCGGAAATGCACCAAGTTGCAGAAGGGCTTGGTCAGAATCGTGACAGGTTTGACGGATGCGGTCTCGCCGTGCGCGGTGACCTCCTCAATCTCCCAATCGGGCTTGCGATACCGCCGCGTCGAGCGCTCGAATAGCTCGAGCGCGGCCGCTGCGCCCCGACCCATTACCGTGTGGGACGCCGGATTCAGCGGATTCCGCCACATCATTCGGTAGGCTTCCGCAGCAGCCCGGGCTGGGTGCAACGCAGCCTGATTCAACTCATAGAGGTGGTACAGCATGAGTCCCTCCGACTCACATCATTGTAATGCTGCATTGCACAATGGGGTGGCGCTTTTTTGCTGTCGCGCAACGACAGATAGCCGCAGGGGGACTGTCGCGTGATCAGAGATAGCGACGCAACGTTTCGGCCATTTTTTCTGGGGATGTTCCGTAGGGAAAATGCGTGACGAACTTCCCGTCAGGGCCCATGAGGTAGACAAGCGCTGAGTGATCGACGCTGTAGTTGTCGCTGGCAGTTTCATCTTCGAACTTTTGGTATGTCACGCGGTAGGCCTTGGCGGCCTTTGCAATGGCCTCTGGCGATCCCGTCAGCCCCACAAAGCTCGGACCGAAGTTCTCGACATAAGCGGTGATGAGTTCAGGCGTGTCTCGTTCCGGATCGACTGTAATGAACACCGGAACAACGCGATCGGCCTTGCTCCCTAGATCATCGAGTGCCGCGGACATGATCTGCAATTCGGCCGGACAAATATCGGGACAATGCGTGAACCCGAAGAACACAAGCATGTGGCGACCAAGAAAATCTTTGTCCGTGACTGTATCGCCGTCCTTGCCAACGAGCTCGAAGGGGCCACCAATCAAAGCCTGGCCGCTTGTGATGACACGGTTCTTGTTCGGTCCGCCTTGATCAAGGGTTAGCGCAGCGACACCGATCAAGGAGCCGAGGAGAAAGCTTCCCAAGATCACAACAAGCAACCGACGTTTCATCTTTTCACTCACCAATCTGTAACAGCGAGCCGTTGTCGCGCGCGCGGCTCAATAACCAACTGAACACGGCGTACCCAACGGCGAGGTAGAACATGTTCAATCCAAACGCCCACCAGAGATCGCCGGGATCAAAGCGATGCTCCAACAGGATCGAGCGCATGCCTTCGAACACATGGGTGGGAGGCAGCGCGAGCGCCACATATTGCAGCCAGCCGGGAAGCGCTGCCAGCGGGTAATAGACGCAGGTGAGCGGCAAAAGTAAGAAAGCCAGCGACCAGGCAAGCTCCTCGGCGCCGAGTCCGTAACGCAGCATGACGCCCGCCGCAATCAGTCCCAAGGACCAACTTGTCAGCACAAGCATGGCGAAGAAGACCGCGAGCCAAAGACCGAGATCCAGCAAGTTGAACTCGAAAATAACAAAGGCGGCCAGTGCTACGGGGATCATGCCGACCGAGAGTCGCAGGACGCTCCAGATGCATAGCGCCATGACAAGTTCATGGGGCCGCAATGGGCTGATCAGAAGATTCCCCAAATTGCGGGACCACATTTCTTCGATGAAAGTTGTGAAGAATCCGAGATTGGAGCGGAATAGGATGTCCCAAAGCAGCACTGCGCCGATGAGCACGCCAGCACCCACCGCATAGGGATTGTTCGTGCTCGCTAGGAACTTCTGCAGAAAGCCCCAAGTCAGCATTTGCAGGAATGGCCAGTAGATCAGCTCGACAATGCGCACACTTGAACTACGCAGAAGATAGACGTAGCGCCGCAGGAGCGCACCGATCCTGCGGAGCGATGCCCCCGCGCCGGTCGGCTGCAGTAGAACGGGGTTCACAATGGCGTTCGGTTCTCGCAAGCTCACGGTGCCTCGCTCAAGAGTTGGGCAGAGGCATTAGGCGCGGCACGGCCACGCACCACATCTAAAAACACATCCTCAAGCGTTTCCCGACCGTAGGCGGCGACCAGGGCAGCCGGCGTTTCGTCCTCGACGATCCGGCCAGCGTGCAACAAGATCACGCGATCGGCGAGCCGTTCCACCTCGGACATGTTGTGCGAGGCGATCAACAGGGTCGCGCCTCGAGACGATGCGTAATCCTTTATGGTTTGGCGCACCCAGTCTGCCGTATCGGGATCAAGCGAGGCAGTTGGCTCATCGAGGAGCAGAAGTTCAGGCGCGTTCAGCAGCGCCTTCGCAAGTCCGACGCGGGTTTTCTGTCCGGCAGAGAGTTTGCCCGTCGGCCTACTAAGTAGTGACTCGATCTGCAATTGAGCGGCAACGCTTGCTATCCGGTCGGACGCATTTGCGATGCCATAAAGCCCCGCATAGACCATGAGATTCTGACGGACCGTTAGCCGTTGGGGCAAGTCAACGTAAGGACTCTGGAAATTCATACGCTGCGCGACGGCATAGCGACACTCGGCAATGTCGGTTCCGAATATTCGAACAACGCCCGCGCTGGGCCGGATCAGACCAAGGAGCATTGCGATGGTTGTTGTCTTGCCGGCCCCGTTTCCTCCGAGCAGAGCCACCGTGGACCCGGCCTCAAGAGTGAAGTCGAGATGATCGACGGCCGTGACAGAACCAAAGCGCTTCGTCAAACCGCGCACGATAACAGGGGCCATGCCCTCTGCCGTGAAGGCACCTTCGTCCTGTACACTATCTCTCGCCACGCTTCGATTGTCCTTGCAGTATCCCACGCATTGAAGTGGTCTTGCCGTGCGGGGGGGCCCTGCGATACGGAACATCTTTGTCCGAATTATAGCCTTTAGCCCATGATAGGCTTGGTCAATGAGCCTGACTGAAACGAGCTCGGTGCCGGTCGAGACAGCGCCTCCCGAATGGTTACGGGCCGGCGACTCTCGCCTACGTCTACATACGATCGTTCGGCTGCGCTGGCTTGCCGTTATCGGGCAAAGCTTGACGGTGCTTGCAGTCCATTGGGTTCTCGGCATGTCAGTGCCGCTTGGCTGGTGCTTTGCCGTGATCGCCCTGTCGGCCTGGCTCAACGTCGCCTTGCGCATCCGTTTCCCAGAGAGTCAACGGCTAACGAGCCGGTCAGCCTTTCTCATGCTGGGCTTCGACATTCTTCAACTTGCTGCGCTACTATTTTTAACTGGTGGCCTAGAAAACCCCTTCGCGTTCCTCCTGGTCGCACCGGTCGCGGTATCCGCATCGGCGCTACCACTACGCACCACGATTGCGCTTGGCGCCCTTGCTGTGGCCGCGGCAAGCCTCCTTGCCTATGTCTATTACCCACTGCCATGGTGTCACCGCAACGAAGCGGTGCTGGAAGTCTTCAGCGTGCCCGTTTCCTGGTGCCGCTCCCAAGAAATAGCAATTCCGCAACTTTATCTCCTCGGCGTTTGGACCGCTGTGACGCTCGGTATAGCTTTTATTGGCTTCTACACTTGGCGCACAGCACAAGAAAATCGGCGCATGGCCGAGGCGCTCGCTGCAACCGAGCTGGTGCTTGCGCGCGAGCAGAGACTCTCAGCGCTAGATGGTATGGCCGCTGCTGCTGCGCACGGGCTAGGCACACCACTGGCGACGATCGCCGTCGCAACTAAGGAACTCTTGCGCGAGACGAAGCAAGACGACCCGATTTATGAGGACCTCTTGCTTGTTCGTCATCAGGCTGAGCGCTGCCGCGATATCCTGAAGGAGCTTAGCGCGCGGGCGGAGGAGCTCGACACAATCATGTCGCGACTCCCCGTGACTCACTTGATCGATGAGGTGGTCGATCCGTACCGCCCGCTGGCCGTGCCCATTGTGGTGACATCGGGTCCCCAGTCAGGCGTCTTTGCGAAGAGCAACGCTGCACGCGAGCCAGTAACCGACCGCAATCCCGGCGTCCTCTATGGTTTGGGTAATCTCATCGAGAATGCGCTCGACTTTGCAAAGGAAAAGGTCACCGTCCACGCGAGTTGGTCGCGCGATGAAGTCCGGATTGTCGTGACCGATGACGGAGACGGGTTTCCTCCCGACGTTCGCGATCAGCTCGGCGAACCTTTCGTGACGACGCGGCCAGCCGTAACCATCGACCACAGCGAACCCGCTTATGCTGGTATGGGGTTGGGCTTCTTTATTGCAAAGACGCTGCTGGAACGGTCCTGCGCACGTCTAGAACTTGCGAATCGACCGGAGCCCGAAACCGGCGCCGTCGTGACCGTCATCTGGCCGAGAAAGGCGTTCGAAACCCCGCAGTGCTGCGATAGCGAAGAATTGATCGCGTGAGAAAGAGCCATCATCGCGGGCGGGTCGTTACCCGCATAGATTTGCCACAACCAGCCTGTATCGTTGTCATTGTGCTCAGATCAAGCGTTTTTCTGTTGCTTAGGCGCTGGTCTTGGTGAGGTCGACGAGACTTGTTATCGCTCTTTCAAGACCTTACCTCTAGAAAAAGAAGCCAGTTAAGGCACATAGTACCATTGTCCGGGAAGACACGTCCCTTGGTTGAGTTGTACGACCGTAAAGGGATCAGACCTATGGATATGCATCCAGCAACGAGAATGTCAGAGGAATTCGGCGCGCCTGCGCAGGACAACACGCTCTTGATCGTCGACGATGACCGGGCTTTTCTGCAACGCTTGGCTCGTGCCATGGAAACGCGCGGGTTCGCCGTCGAGGCTGCTGGCTCTGTGGACGAGGGGTTGGCAAGGCTCCGACAACGCCCGCCGGCCTTTGCTGTGGTGGATATGCGCCTCGACGACGGCAACGGCATCGATGTCGTCGCGGCCTTGAAAGAGGTTCGCCCGGATTCTCGCGCCGTCATTCTTACTGGCTACGGCAACATCGCAACTGCCGTGTCGGCGGTTAAAATTGGCGCGGTGGATTACCTCGCGAAGCCCGCGGACGCCGACGACGTTTACAATGCACTGGTCGCAGCGCCCGACGACAAAGCGCGCCCTCCTGAGAACCCGATGTCCGCAGACCGCGTCCGTTGGGAGCATATTCAGCGGGTCTACGAGCTCTGCAATCGCAACGTTTCCGAAACGGCACGCCGACTGAACATGCATCGGCGCACGCTTCAGCGAATTCTAGCTAAACGCGCGCCAAAGTAGCGATGCAAACGAACTAACTGTCCAAGCCACAACCGGGATCCAAGAAATGTTGCAGCCTGAGCGCAGCCGCACGCGCGAAGCACAACATCATTGCTTTGCGCCGAGCCGCACTCAGCCGAGCGACCTCCGGCTCGCGGATGAGTTCGGCGCCGTACCGGTCAGCGAGAATAAGGCCGGCGTGCGCGGGGATAACGTCGCTTGGAAAGTCTGCAGCAACGGCAAAATAAAGCCTGTCGCAATAGTCGAGGTACTCATGCCATTTTCCGTCCGTACGGTAATCGGTGAGACTGGACTTGATCTCGACGATCATAATCTCGCCAGCGGTCGAGAGCCCCACAACGTCGGCGCGCCGACCGTTCCCAAGTGGAAGTTCAGTGATCACGGAGTTCCCATGAGCCCGCAATGTTCGGCAGACACCGCGCTGAAGAGCAGCGGCTGCCTCTGATTGACGTCCGTCAACAACAAGCAATGGGTCCTCGTCTAAATTCGGCAATGAATTATTTTCCCTTGAATGGGCGCAGCATCGTCACGCAATTGTGCATGGTGGCGCTTTTCGAGATATGGAACAAGCAGCGTCACGCTACCCTTGGGAGGCGTTCGAGATTCGCCGTGAAGTCCAGCCATATGCCGCGACCGAGAGCGTTCGATCGGATATTGTCGATACGAGTATCCGCGATCCGCTGACACACGATCGATGGGAGGAACAATGAGCCTCACCCAGCTTGACCGCGCAGCGTCAGCCCACGACGCCCCTTCTCACCATGACGACCTTCGACGCCGATTGATGGAGACGCGTGCGTTATCCAATGACCTCGCCCAGCCATTGAGCGATGAAGATCAGGTCGTTCAAGCAATGGACGATGCCAGCCCCACAAAATGGCACCTCGCGCACACGACGTGGTTTTTCGAGGCGTTTGTCCTGTCCCGGTTTCTTCCCGGCTACTCCCGCTTCGATGACAACTTCGAATATTGTTTCAACTCGTATTACGAGAGCGTTGGCCCGCGCCACCCGAGGCCGTTTCGCGGCCTACTGACTCGGCCGTCTGGCGATGCCGTACGTGACTATCGCGCCCATGTGGACGAGGCCCTTGAGACGCTCTTTACGCACGATGTCCCGCAAGAGGCTTCGACGCTGATCGAACTCGGAATCAATCACGAGCAGCAGCATCAAGAGCTACTGCTCACGGACATCTTGAGTTTGTTCGCCTCACAACCACTCAAGCCGGCTTATCGCGATGTCGTCGACGGCGAGACGCCCCGAGACGCCGACCCCACGGCATTTGTCAGCTTCGATGGCGGGGTCTTCAAAGTCGGGCATGACGGCACAGGGTTTTCGTACGACAACGAAGGACCGCGCCACGAACAGCTCATTCGCCCCTTCAAGCTCGCCAATCGCTGCGTAACCAACGCAGAGTGGATCGCCTTCATCGAGGACGGGGGATACGAGACGGCGGGACTGTGGCTGGCGGACGGCTGGACACTCATCAATGATGAGGGCTGGCGTGCACCGCTGTATCTCGAGCGGTCGGATGGCGGCTACCGTCAAATGGGCCTTCGCGGCTTTAGACCCGCGAACCCTGCTGCCCCCGTAGCGCATGTCAGCTATTTCGAGGCGGATGCCTTTGCAAGGTGGGCGGGCTACCGACTTCCGAGTGAGTTCGAATGGGAACACGCCTCGGCCAGCATCCCGCAAAAAGGGCGGACGCTTGGAAACGGCTTTCTCAGCCCGCAGCCCGCGTCTGACCAAGCGCGGCTTACGCAAATGTTCGGTGATGTCTGGGAGTGGACGGCAAGCGCCTACTTGCCCTACCCAGGCTACAAGCCCGCTCCCGGCGCGGTCGGCGAGTACAATGGGAAGTTCATGTGCAATCAATTTGTGCTCAAGGGCGGCTCATGCGTGACGCCTGAGGGCCACATCCGCCGGACATACCGGAATTTCTTTTACCCTCATCAGCGCTGGCAGTTCACGGGGCTGCGGCTTGCGGCAGACGCCTGATGACACGCTCAGCATCGATACTATTGGCGCCTGGCGAGAGCGCCGACGACGTCATTGAAGCCGCTTGTCGCGGTCTCGACGCGCAAACCACCGAGTTTGCCGAAGCCGTGTTGAGCGGTCTTGCACATACGCCGCGAAGCATCCCGTCGCGCTTCCTCTATGACGAGGCAGGATCAGCGCTTTTCGAGGAGATCACCAAACTCGACGAGTACTACCCTACCCGAACCGAGATCGCGCTCCTTCGCGCAAACGGCCACGAAATCGCTCGCTGCCTCGGCGCCACAGAGACGTTGGTCGAATTCGGATCTGGCTCTAGCCGAAAGACACGTCTGCTGATCGATGCGCTGGACAGTTTGCAAACCTATGTGCCGATCGACGTTTCTGAGACCTTCCTTGTAGAAGCAGCGAGAGGTCTGGACGCGGACTTTGACAACCTGAGAGTCCGTCCTGTTGTTGACGACTTCACAAAACTGCGCGATCTCGGCGACCCTGAAGTTAGCAGCCCCCTCGGATTCTTTTCTGGTTCGACCATCGGCAACTTGACGCATGAAGAGTCCGTGGAATTTCTGAGGAATGCCGCGCAGCTCTTGGGCCCGGGAAGCGCGTTCCTGATCGGCGTCGACCTTCAGAAGAGCCTCGACATTCTGATCCCGGCCTACGACGACGCGAGTGGCGTCACCGCGTCCTTCAGCCTCAACCTTCTGACCCGGATAAACCGGGAGCTCGAGGCCAATTTCGACGTCGCCTGCTTCGCGCACCGCGCGCTCTACAATTCCCGGCAGGGCCGCATAGAGATCTACCTTGAGAGCCTGGCCGATCAGACCGTTGACCTGCTAGGGCAGCATCTCTCGTTCTCGGCGGGCGAACGCATCCACACGGAAAACTCCCACAAATACACCGTCGAGGGCTTTCAGACCCTGGCCAAACGGGGAGGCTGGGAGCCGGTTCAGGTTTGGACCGACGCGGATGAGCTCTTCAGCCTGCATCTTCTGAAGCTTATCTAGACCCTCATCGTCAGTTCCAAGACAGCCTTTGTCCCTGTTCGGAGGGAGCCTGATTTGGCACGCCTTGCCAGTTGGCAAGCCGTTGGGCATTGTGCCGCCTCAACGAGAACTAGGAGGGGTAGCGCGTGTCCGATCTTCCAACCGGTAATGCCGCCATTGGCCAGTCCGGCGGCCCGACCGCCGTCATCAACCAGTCGCTTGCCGGGGTCGTTGAGGGCCTGCAGGGTGGTCTTGTTGCCTCGGGTACGGTGAAACAGATCTTGGGTATGCGCCACGGCGTGAGGGGCATCGCCAAGGATGGTGGCGATCTGGTCGATCTCACCGGTATGCCCGCAGCGGATCTTGACGTCATCGCGCAGACCCCATCGGCAGCCCTCGGATCTACTCGCGACAAGCCCGACGACGCTTATTGCGCGCAGATCCTAGAAGGATGCCGCCAGAATAACATTCGCTACTTCTTTTATATCGGTGGCAACGATTCCGCCGACACGTGCCGCATCGTGAACGAAAAGGCCGCCGAGGCTGGGTATGAGATGCGCTGTTTCCACGTGCCCAAGACCATCGACAACGACCTTAGAGAGAACGATCACACGCCAGGTTTTGCCTCCGCAGCCCGGTTCGTGACGCTCGCTCATATGGGCGATGCGCTCGACAATGCCAGTCTTGGCGGCATCAAGATCAACGTCGTCATGGGCCGCAATGCCGGTTTCCTCACCGCAGCGGCATCGCTAGCACGTGGAGCCCGCGAGACGGACAAGGACGCGTCAAAGCGGCCGGCGCCGCATCTCATCTATGTGCCGGAGGTTCCATTCGTCATGGACCACTTCCTGCATGACGTGGACAAGGTATATACGGCGCTCGGACGTTGCCAAGTCGCCGTGAGCGAGGGCATCCAAGATGCCGATGGCAACGAGATCGGCCCCCAGCTCATGCGCACCGGCGAAGTCGATGCGCACGGGAATGTCCAGCTTTCGGGTTCCGGGGCTCTGGGCGACGGACTTGCCGACGCCGTGAAGAAAGCACTGACGCCAGCTGGCGGGAAGCCGCCGCGCGTCCGTGCCGATACGTTTGGCTACTTGCAGCGCTGCTGGCCAGTGACCTCCCCTATCGATGCAATGGAGGCGCGCGGCGTTGGACGCCATGCAGCGACGCTTGCGGCTGAGGGTCACCAAGGAGCCTCGATCACGATCATGCGGACTTCTAACGTGCCCGGCGACTACCGAAGCGAATTCGGCCGCGCAGACCTCTCAGCCGTCGCACGTCACGCGCGTCACATGCCCGAGGACTTCTCAGACGACGGCAACAATATCGGCACTGCTTTCTATGACTATTGCTTGCCGCTCGTGGGCGAGTTGCCCGTCTTCGGTAGAATTTGACGAGGCCCTAGGGCTCCACCAAGTCTCGAACATAGTTGGGTAGCGCGAACGCCGCGACGTGAACGCAGGGGTTCCAGTACCGCGTGGAAAACGCACCTGCTTCTTCGTAGCGCCGTTCAATCGCGACTTGGGTCGAGTCCCTCAGACTCCGCTCGTTGGTCGCCCAGCCAAAGGCCATCGCGTCGCCGAAATAGCTCGGCGTGGTGGCCATGTAAGCAGACGCGTCGTTGAACAATGCGCGAAAGTGACCAACCGACTCCCTAAGCTCGGACGCCTGCAAGAATGGCAGCCCGTTCTGTGTGACGAGCACGCCACCTGGCGTGAGCGCTCGTTTGCAGTCTGTATAGAAAGCTTGGGTGAACAGCACCGCGCCGGGCCCGATGGGATCCGTCGAATCCACCAGGATTACGTCGAAGCGATCTTCCACACCGGCAACAAACTGCGTCCCGTCGGCAATCACGACCTTTGTCCGCTCATCGTCAAACGCGCCGTCTGAGATATTGGGAAAGTGCTCGCGGCAGAGGTCGATGACGCTTTGGTCGATTTCGCACAGCGTGGCGCTTTCAATTTCCGGATGCCGAAGCACCTCGCGCAGAACTCCGCCGTCACCGCCGCCGACAACGAGCACGTTCTTCGCCTTGCCATGGGCGAAGAGTGGCACATGCGCCATCATCTCGTGATAGATGAACTCGTCTTTTGTCGACACCTGCACGACGCCGTCCAGCATCATTACCCGACCAAAATCCCCATTCTCGAAGATGATTAGGTGCTGATGGTCGGTCTGGCTGTCGAATAGAACCTCGTCTGCCTTTAGGCGGACGCGGAAGCCGTCATGGAGGGTTTCTTCGACCCAGCGTTCCATTGTTCAAGTTCCCTGCCCCGAAGCTCGGTCTTCACGACCACCTTGTCTGGCGAAAATGCGTCGCGTATCACATCGATCGATGCCTCTGGATGTGTCGCACCGCACATGAAGACGTCCAACGCGGCATAGCTGTGCTCCGGCCAGCTATGGATCGATATGTGCGATTCTGCCAGCACAGCAACGCCCGAGACGCCGCCGCTGGGCTCAAAGCGGTGCACGTGAATGTGCAGCAGCGTAGCACCCGCCGCCTTCACGCAACGTCTTAGGGTGTCCTCGATATGCGCTATGTCGTAGAGCCGCTTGGCACCAATAAGGTCGATCAAAAGGTGCGTGCCGGCGTAGCGGACACCGTCTCTTTCGCAAAAGAAATCGTTGTGCTCTTCTCCCTGCTGGGGATCGATGCACGTCGACGGCGCTTCTTCCGTTTGGGTGGTTGAATCGTGATCCAAGTCGATACCCACTTGGAAGAGGACGTCACGGGTCATGGCGTCCTCCCCAACCATCAAATTCAAGCGAACAAGGGGCAGTGTCTTGCACTGGGGGAGTCCCCCTTGCAAGTGGTTTTTGGCGCCAAGGTTCGCCGTGGGACGCCGTGACACGTGTTGTAGGTGTCATGGACACGCTTTAACTTCTGCCATTGTAGCAAGGCTTTACACCTCGCCGACACCGCGTTTTTCGAAAGAGGCATAGCGACGATGACCTTCCTAGCGCGAAGCTTGGCCGCGACGACGCGCGCTGCACTGTTTTCCCTACTATGCGGCACTTTCGTCGCGCCTATCCATGCTATTGCAGAGCCGCTTCCAGCGCTGGGCGCGGCGCTCTCGCAGACATCCGTATCGGGCCTGTCGTCGGGCGCATTCATGGCGGGACAGTTGGAAGTCGCGCACGCCGAGAACATTGTTGGCGCTGGGATCGTCGCGGGCGGCCCATTCGCCTGCGCGGAGTCGCCGATGACACGGCTCTTTCCTTATTGGGCGACTGGAGTTGCGCAAAATGCACTTCAGGCAGCTCAAAGCTGCATGCAAACGACACTCGGCGAGCCCGACCCCGAAAAGTTGATCGCGCGGGCGCGTTCTCTTGCGGACGATGAGAAGATTGACCCGCTCTCCGCACTCGCCCGGCACAACATTTATCTTTACACCGGCGACAAGGATTCCACAGTCAGCCGTCCCGTGGTCGAAGCCGCCAAGCGCTTCTACGACCTCGCCGGCGTGCCCAAGACCAATATCTCCTATATCGAGGGCGACGGCGGTCATGCCTTTATCACCGAGCAGGGTGGTGCTGCCTGCGGTCTCTCGGAAACGCCTTACGTAAGCGACTGTGATTACCAACAGGCTCGCGCCATCCTGGGCTGGATCTATGGTCCCCTAGAGCCTGCAACTTCGTCGCCAACCGGCGAGTTCGTTGTATTCCAGCAGGCAGAGTTCACCGAAGACGGCGAGGGCTTTGCAGACGAGGGCGTGGTCTATATCCCCTCGTCATGTCGCAATGCGCCCGGGTGCCGCGTCCATGTCGCGTTGCACGGCTGCCAACAATCGCGGGCGCGGGTTGGCGGCGCCTTCATAAAAGAAACGGGATTTGCAGAACTTGCCGACACCAACAGGCTTATTGTCTTATTTCCACAAGTCGCTTCGAGCGCTGTGAACCCCCAAGGCTGCTGGGACTGGTGGGGCTATACCGGTCTTGATTATCTCGGGAAAGATGCACCGCAGATCAGCGCGCTTTGGGGAATGGTCGAACGGCTCGCGAAGACTCCAGCAGCGGAGGCTTCGCCCCACCAGGAGTAACCGTCATGGATCGCGGCACAACCGTCCTCGTCTTCGAAGCGCCGCTCGGCTCCTACCTCTATCGGAACGCACTTCAACTGCGAGAGCGAATCCTGCGCGAGCCGCTTGGCTTGAACGTCAGTGCCGAGGAACTAGCGGACGACACCATGCGCCAACACTTTTGTGCGGTCGACTGCGGCTCCGTGGTTGGAACCGTGTCGTTGCGTCCCCTGGACGAAACCACGCTCCACCTGAAACAGATGGCGGTTACGGCGCAACGGCGCGCCACGCGCATTGGCTCACACCTCGTCGCTCATGTGGAGCACTGGGGCGCGTCCGCTGGCTTTCGGCTGATGATTGCTAGCGCCAGGGTCGAGGCTGAGGGCTTTTACATTAAGCATGGCTACGTGCGGGAGGGCGGCACCTTTACGGAGCAGACCATCCCTCACGTGCGCCTCACCAAACGCCTGGCGTAGCGGCCCAGCTCAGATCGCGCGCGGCTTGCCCGGAATACCGATGGGACACTCGAGCGCTTCTCGGTCCCACCTCGCGCCATTGGCCGCGGCTTCATACGTGCTGGTCAAAAAGTCCAGAAGCGCCTGATCGGGATTATCGGCAGTACGCACCGCCTCATAGGGCAGCACAAACTCCTTCAGATTGTCGTCATAGTTCGCTTCCGCCGGCTTGACCGGGGCCTTCGCGTAGCCGTCGGGCTCGGGGTACGCATAGGCGTAAAACGCAGGGTACTCGACGCCAGGGCTTCCCGGCCAGAATCCCGCGCTGCTTACTTCATGGCTATAAGCCTCCTGGGCAACGCTGTCCGGGAGATTGGGGACGCCTCCTGGATGGCGCGGCGCGGTTCGTCCCGAAAATCGCGTCACGGCCATGTCGAAGCTCCCCCAAAAGAAATGCACAGGACTCGACTTGCCGAGAAATGATGTCCGGAAAAGCTTGAAAATCCGATCAATCTGAACGAGCGCGCGCCAATGGCGTTCCGCATACACAGGGTCGTAGGCCGTGTGAGTCTCGTCCTTGCTGAAGAGGACGGCATCGGGGATTTCGTTCGGCATCTCATGGATGCGGACGGGCACTCCAAGCTCCGACAGAGCGGCCATAACCGCTGCATAGAAGTCCGCAACACTGCGAGGACGCAGCTCTACCTCTCTGCTAGCACCGTTGTCCGAAGCGATAACGAGAACGTGCCGGATGAAATCAAAGGTCAGTTCAAATGTTCGATCGCCGTATGGAATCGACGAGGTCGTGAGGCCGTTCGGCGTGACATAGAGCGTGCAGTGCCATGAATGGTTGAGCCACGGCGTCTGGACCAGCCGGATTTTTCCGACAATCTGGGTCCACAAATGCAAGGTGGCTGCGGTGTCACGCCAGGCGGAGTATGGTAGGTCTGGCCAAGTTTCGTTGGCGTTCGCCATGCTAGATGCCTCTTATGCGGACTGCTATGTAGAAAGAAAATTAGAAGGAGTGGATCATGAGCTTAGAGGTCGGCGACAAGGCGCCAAGTTTCAACCTCCCGACAGACGGCGGCGATAACATCTCGTTGAAGGATCTCAAGGGCGAGACTGTGGTCCTCTATTTTTATCCCAAAGATGACACGCCGGGCTGCACGAAGGAGGCCTGTGCCTTTCGCGACGCGCTTCCGGATTTCTCCAAGGTCAAGGCCAAGGTCATTGGCGTTTCCAAGGACCCTGTCAAGAAGCACGACAAATTCAAGGAAAAATACGATCTCACTTTTCCGCTCGCCTCGGATGAGGACGGAGCAGTTTGCGAGGCCTATGGCGCTTGGGTTGAGAAGAGCATGTACGGCCGCAAATACATGGGAATCGATCGCTCGACATTTCTGATCGACGGCAAAGGCGTCATTCGCGCGATTTGGCGCAAGGTGAAGGTGCCGGGCCATGTCGACGAAGTGCTGAAGGCAGCTCAAGAACTCTAGCGCGCGGAGCACTGCTGTGCCCAACGCCGCCGAACCCAAGCCCACTTTGACTTCAGGAAAATTCTGGTTGGCAGGGCTTGCTATTGTCATTGCCGCGGTTGCGCTTTTGGCCGGACCACCACTCTACCGTGTCGCCTTGCTCGGCTCCGGCTACATGGCTCAGCAGCTCTGCGCGGGTCTGTTTGTTTCCGGCCGCACTTTCGAACACGTCATGGCCGAGGATTTGACGGGTCCAGGCTTTGGCGCCTTGAGCCTGTTCTCGCCGCGGGTGGACGAGGCAGCCAAAACGGTCAGCGCCTCAGCCTACGGCATTGCCGGGCAGACCGCGGAATTCCAGGAAGGGCTCGGCTGCACGCTCGTTCGCCATCGGTCAGCGCAGGCAGTTCACGCGAAGGCCAGGGACCTTTTTGATGCCGAACCCGCGCCATATGCGCGCGTTGAGTGGCCCAGCGGGTCGCACGTAGCAGCAGGGTCCTGGTCTGCAGATTTTAGGTGGCCTGACGAGGTCGACGGCCCGGCTGCAACCGACGCGGTGGACGCAATTTTCGCAGAACCGGTGCCGGAAAGACCCCGGCGAACACGCGCGCTCGTGGTGGTCCACAAAGGCCGTATCGTCGCCGAGCGCTATGCCCGGGGCTTCGACGCGCAGATGCCGCTTGTGGGCTGGTCCATGAGCAAGACGGGCATGAATGCTCTTATTGGCTTAAGGGTCAAAGATGGCACGCTCGCCCGTGACGAAAGGCACCTGATGCCCGAATGGCTCAGCCGGGATGACATGCGCGGCGCCATCACGCTCGATGCATTGCTGCGGATGACGTCGGGATTGGCTTTTGATGAGGACCCAGGCGACAAGCTGAGCGACGTCTCTCAAATGATGTTCGTTCAAGGCAACACGGCTGCGTACGCAGCGTCGAAGCCGCTTACCTTCGCGCCCGGGACCCATTGGTCTTACTCGACGGGAAGCACAGCGATCCTGTCCGGCGTCCTGCGGGAGTCATTCGACGATGAGCGCGAGTATCTGCGGTACCCCAGAGAACGACTCTTCGGGCCGCTCGGTATGCGGACGGCTCAGCTTGCGCCCGATGCTTCCGGCAATTTGATGGGCGGTGCGTTTCTCTACGCGTCGGCACGCGACTGGGCGAGGTTCGGACTTCTCTACTTGCGAGACGGCGTCTGGGACGGTGAGCAGATTCTCCCCCAAGGCTGGGTGAGCTACTCGACGACGCCAACGATCCAGTCGCCGCAGGACGAGTACGGGGCTCAGATTTGGCTCAAGCTGACCAAGTCCCGCAATCTCGGCGAACCGCCAATGCCCCAGGATGCTTTCTACATGCTTGGCCACAACGGCCAGGTCGTCGCTATGATTCCCTCCAAGGATCTCGTCGTCGTTCGGCTTGGCCAGACACTGAGCGGTGGAGACTGGGATACCGCGCGCGATTTGGGGCCACTTGTGAACGCCTTTCCAGACGTAGCGGCAGTTGCGGGCCAGCCAGCGCCATGAGTCGAGCTTGGACCACGGCGCGGCGCTTTACACACTTTGGAGCGCCGTTGTCAGCAGCCGCTCAGGCAAAGATTCCCGCCATAGCGCCAGTCATGAAGCATGCAATCGTGCCCGCGATAAGCGCCTTCGGTCCCGGCGCTACGATCTCTGCGCGGCGTTCCGGGACCATGGTCGCAAGCCCTCCCAACATGATGCCAAGGCTGCCAAGATTGGCGAAACCACACAGCGCATAGGTGAGGATCAAATCGCTACGCGGCGACAAGGCGCCTTCCGGAAGCTCGGCCATTGACAAGTAGGCGACCAACTCGTTGAGCACGATCTTGGTCCCCATTAACTCGCCCGCCAGCCCCGCCTCGTTCCAAGGAATACCGATGAGCCAGGCAACCGGCGCAAGTAGCCAACCAAGCATGCGCTGGAGGCTCAAAGCCGACCCATCGACATCCGGCAATATGCCTAGAAATTGGTTCACGAGATGAACGAGGGCAATTGCCACGATCAACAAGGCCGCGACGGCAACAACGAGTCGAAGACCATTGAGTGTGCCGTTGACGATCGCCTCAGCCGCGCTCGTTGCGTCTTCGTCCGGACCGCGCTGCTCAACAGCTGCACCTTTGTAGTCCCCCGGCACCATCAAAGCGGCGATCGCAACGGAGGCCGGCGCGCTTATCACCGACGCAACCATCAAAGTCCCGGCTGGATCCACCAAGACCGGCAACAAGATCGCCGCGTAAAGCACAAACATATTGCCAGCGATTGTCGCCATGCCGACCGTCATCACCAAGAATAGTGCAGCGCGGCTCATGTCGCGCAAATAGGGTCGGATAAGAAGTGGCGCTTCGATCATGCCGATAAACACATTGGCGGACGATGCGACACCCACGGCGCCCCCCAATCCCATGCTGCGCTCGAGCAGCCAGGCAAAGCCCTGGACGAGCTTCGGGAGGATTCGCCAGTAGAACAGCAGCGCGCTGATCGCGCTCACGATCAAAATGAGCGGCAACCCCTGGGTTGCGAGAATGAATACATTTTGGGGTGCGGTGGGTTCGAAGGGGATGGGACCGCCGCCGAGATAGCCAAAGACGAACGAGGTGCCGGCTAGCGTCGCCTGGCGCAGGGCCTCCACAGCCTTGTTGAGCCACGAGAGCGCGGTCGTGACGGGCGGAACGCGCAATAGCAGGATAGCGAGAGCGCCCTGGAGCGCCAAGGCGCTGGTAACTAAGCGCGCGGAAACCCCGCGCCTATTCTCGCTGACGGCCCACGCAAAGCCTAACAGCACCACCAGTCCAAGCGCCGATTGGAAAACACCCTGCCACATCCCTCCCGAACTATCCCCGCTCCCCAGTTCGATAGTCTTCGGCCTACGCGCTCGCGGTCCCTTTCGTCAAGCGCTCCGAAGGACACCATCGGAGTGCAATCCACGCATCAAAGCCTAGGCGGCCTACACATTTGAGATTGCTTGAGGCAGAATCCAAACCAAACGCGGACGCGCGCAAAGCTACGAGATGATGGGGAGAGGCTTGTCAACGCGGCCCATAGAGGTGGACGTCCTGCTGTAAGCAGAACCCCGGCGATGATTGGGAACGAACCGCATGTTTTGCCATAGGCAAGACTGTCATTCGAAATGCCGGGCGCAGCCGCATGCGGCCGTGGCTTGTCTATGGCTTTGCTTTGTTTCAATACCCGCTTACGCCGACGATAGCCATTTCTCCCCACGCAGCATGCTTGCGGGCGACGTGGATCGGGTGCGGGTGAGAGAACTCGTGCCGGGACTTGATTGGAGTTTGCTCTATGCAGGCGAGGTCTTTGAGGTCGCGTCTGGCGGCGTAGAGTCGGGAGCCGTCTATGAGGATCTCATTGACTTGGAGGTCCATGCCGACCTGGAAGAGCTCCTCGGCTGGACCGGTGGCGGCGCTCACGTCTCGCTGTATCAGATCAACAATGGCGGCCGGAATGCGGCCGACCTAGTAGCGACCCTTTCCGACCCGAGCAACATCGATGCGCGACCGACATTTCGTCTGTTTACGGCCTATATTCAACAGAAGTTCAGCGGCGGAGGCTCGCTTCGCATTGGCCAGATCGCGGCCGATGACGAGTTCTTCATAAGCACCACAGCGTCCCGACTCATCAACAGCACGTTCGGCTGGCCAGATATTGCTGAAGCCGACTTGCCAAGTGGCGGCCCGGCCTACCCGCTGGCAACTCCTGGTGTCCGGCTGAAACTCAACCCACGAGACGACGTCAGACTTCTGGGTGCAGTCTTTAGTGGCGACCCTGCAGGTGACTGTCCTGCCGAGAGAGACCCATAGGACTGTAACGACCATGGCACGACGTTTAGCTTCACTGGCGGCACGCTCTTGATGGGCGAAACACGGTACCGGCCAAAGCCGTCTGCTCGAGGAACCATAGGCAGCGCTTATCGAGTTGGCGGTTGGTATCACACCGGCACTTTTGCCGGCCAGGAGTTCGGCAATGGCGAAGACGGCTCGTTTATCTCCCTCGTAGACGAGCCGGATCGCCCTATCGCCCGGGAAGGAAATTGGGGACTCTACGCCATTGTGGACCAAGCGCTCTGGCAAGGTGACACAACGAAGATCACCGCGTTTTGGCGCGGTGGTATCGCGCCACCCGACCGGAACTTTATCTCGTGGTATGTGGACGCTGGCCTCGGCGTTCGGGGCGTTGTGGCGAACCGGCCGGACGATGTCCTCACCGTCGGCTTTGCACAGTCCAATGTGAGCCGCGACGACGCCGTCTTGGACCGGACCGCCCGCCGTCTCTTCGGCTTTCCGAACAAAGTACGCCGCGGCAGCACCGTGCTTGAGCTCACCTACTCAGCGGCATTGACGCAATACTGGACCCTCCAGCCGGACCTTCAATACATCGTCTACTCTGGAGTACGCGCCGGTCGTCTCCGAAGCTTCAGGTCAAGCGGACGGCGAGGCACTTCTCTTAGGCTTGCGGACTGTCGTCTCGTTTTGAGCGGGGCGTTTAGTTGAACGAGCATTCGGATTGAGGCTGCGCTCCGATTTGATCCCGCGCAAGGTTCGACCGACCAGCCGGAGCATATCCTGGGGGCTCGGGCATTTCGCCCTACTTTCCCAACCAAGAGGTGCAGATTTTGATCACGAAAGTTCGCGGCGATATCCTACTCAGTGATGCCAAGGCGATCGCCCATGGCGTTGCCCCCCACGACCACTTCAACCAGGGCCTTGCCCTCGCGCTCCGCGAGCGCCACCCGGCGATGGCAAAGGACTTCCGCCACTATTGCCATCAGGACAATCCCAAGCCGGGCCATGCCTGGCTTTGGGCGGGCCCCGAGCGCGTGATCATCAACCTGATGACGCAGGAGCCAGCGCCGGACAACAAAGCCCACCCCGGGAAAGCCACCGCGCACAATGTCAATCACGCGCTGAAGGAACTTCGTGCCATTCTGGAGAAGGAGAATATTTCTTCCGTGGCGTTACCTCGGCTTGCGACCGGCGTGGGCGATCTGGACTGGGACGAAGTCGAGCCGATGATTGAGAAGCACCTCGGCGATCTCGGCATCCCCGTCATGGTCTACGTGTCCTATGAGAAGGACAAGAAAGCGGCCGAGCCGGTCTAACGCGTCCTCACACGCTTTTGGCCCATTAGGGATCGTTCTTGATTGAAAAAACGAATGGCGCACCCGAGAGGATTCGAACCTCTGACCTCTGCCTTCGGAGGGCAGCGCTCTATCCAGCTGAGCTACGGGTGCTATGGCAGAATCTGAGCGCAAACCTAGCTAAACCACCCCGCTGAGGCAACGGCGTAGAAACCCTGAATAACCGGGGCATGCGCCATTTGGGTATGGCCGAGACGCGGCACATCGGCCTTGCGCGGGGGTCCGACCCGCCCTTGACGGGTGCCGCGCAAGGCTTCACCTATGCGGCTGGGCGCGAAAGAATGGCTGGGGCAGCTGGGGATAAGCAAAAAGATGGCAGACAAGAAAAAGGTCATCGTGATCGGTGGCGGTTTTGGCGGAGTTTTCGCGGCAAAATCTTTGGAGAAGCTCGGACGCGGCTTGGTCGATGTCGAGCTGATCAACAACAACAACTACTTCGTCTTTCAGCCGCTCCTGCCTGAGGTTGCGTCCTCGAATCTGAATTCCTCGGACGCGGTAGTCCCGCTACGACAGCTCCTGACACGCGTCCAGGTGAGACAGGCCCGCGTCATGGGCATCGATTTCGAGCGGAAGATCGTGATCGTCATGCAAGGCGCCCGCATGACACCTGTGGAATTGCCCTATGACGAGCTCGTCATCGCGCTGGGAACGGGCGTCGATCTAGCCCGTATTCCTGGTATGGCCGATCATTCGCTAACGATGAAGGATCTGACGGATGCACACTTGTTGCGCACGCACGTTATTGGCTGCCTCGAAACCGCGGACGTTACCACCGATACAGTGGTCAAGGACCAGCTGCTGACCTTTGTCGTCGTGGGCGCCGGCTTTTCCGGCGTCGAAACGGCCGCGGAAACGAACGAGCTGATCAGCCGCGCGCTCCGCTACTATCACAACATCAAGTCTGAAGAGATCCGTATGTATCTCATCGAGTATGCGCCGCGGATCCTTCCCACTTTTCCGGCGGACCTCGCCGACTATGCAACAAAGAACCTGCGAGCCAACGGTGTGGAGGTCCTCACGGGCATCGGCACGAAGTCTGCAACATCCACTGGCGTCGAACTCACCAATGGACGGGTCATCAACTCATCGACCGTTGTAGCAACAATTGGCAACGGCCCGCACCCGCTCGTGGATGCGCTCGGCCTCGATATGCATTGGGGCCGCATCAGAACAGACCGCTTTATGCGGGTGCCTGGGCACAAGCATGTTTGGGCTCTTGGAGATGCGGCACTCATCCCGCTGAACGACGATCCAAAAGAAGACCCGGCGGACTACGCCACGCAAACCGCTCAGTTCGCCGTGCGGGAGGGCTATCAGCTCGCCCAGAATATGGTGGCTAAACTCAAGGGCGAGCCCCTTGAGCCCTTCGCTTACAAGTCAAAGGGGTCTCTCGCGTCGCTCGGTATGAGCAAGGCTGTTGCTGATGTCTACGGCGTCAAGATGCATGGAATCATCGCCTGGCTTCTGTGGCGCGGCTTCTATCTCTCCTTCTTGCCCGGCCTCGTCGCAAAGTTTCGCGTGGGACTCAACTGGATGATCAATGCGGTGATGCCGCCCAATATCGTGCAGCTCCGAATGCCGGCGCCGGCAACGCGGTATATCCACTTCTGGAAGGGCGACAAGGTCTTCGAGCCGGGCATGCTGATCGACGGCTTCTATACGGTGATCAAAGGCCGCTTCAAGCTGACGATCGACAACCCAGAGACGGGCGAGCATTTCGAGAAACAGTTCGGCCCAGGCGAGCATTTCGGCGAGCGCGTCTTGCTCAAATCGCACCTGCGAACGGGCCTGGTTCAAGCGCTTGAGGATGGCTTGCTGCTGTTCACCGCTCAGAAGGATTTTCGGCGGTTTGCGCGCGCCTTCCCGCCTTTGGATAAGTACTTCAAGAGCTACATCGACGAGACGTTTGGCGGCCCCGACAAGGCGCTGGCGCCAGGGAACGTCGAGGAGGACAATGTCGACGGGCACAAGCCACAGACTTAGGCGCGCCCCTTCGGTGGACGGAGCGGCATTGCCCCTCCCGCCCGCGCCACACAGTCCTTATAGTCGCTCGGATCATGACCAAGAAGAGTACCGCGAAGGCCGGCGCCAATGTGCCGGCAGCCCCTAGCAAGCCCGCCGGGCCCGGCGATCATGTCTATCTAATCGACGGCTCGGGCTATATTTTTCGCGCCTACCACGCGCTGCCCCCGCTAACCCGCCCCTCCGATGGACTGCCGGTTGGAGCCGTTCACGGCTTTTGCGGTATGTTGTGGAAGCTCCTGCGCGAATCGAACGAGCTCGCCCCGCCGAGCCATATGGCCGTGATCTTCGACTACTCGTCCAAGAACTTCCGTTCGGATCTCTATAGCGGCTACAAGGCAAACCGGCCCGAGCCTCCGGAAGATCTCATTCCTCAGTTCCCTTTGGTGAGAGATGCTGTGCGTGCTTTCAATGTGGCGTGCATTGAAAAGGAGGGCTTCGAGGCGGACGACCTCATCGCGACCTACGCGCTTCAGGCCAAGGACGCCGGTGCGGACGTCACCGTGATCTCATCAGACAAGGACCTCATGCAGATCGTCCAACCTGGCGTTGTCATGTACGACACCATGAAGAACAAGGTGATCGGCGAAGAGGGCGTGATCGAGAAATTCGGCGTACCGCCCAACAAAGTCATCGAGGTGCAGGCGCTCATCGGAGATACGTCCGACAACGTGCCCGGCGTGCCGGGCATTGGCGTCAAAACAGCGGCGCTGTTGATCAACGACTTTGGCGATCTGGATACGCTTCTTTCGCGCGCCGGGGAGATCAAACAGCAAAAGCGCCGCGAGAACCTGATCGAGTTTGCGGACCAAGCACGGCTATCGCGCACGCTTGTCACGCTGGATACAGAGACGCCACTGGACATTCCGCTTTCCGATACGGCTGTACGGGCGCCGCTCGCGGACACTCTTCTCGGCTTCATGCGCGACATGGAATTTACCACGCTCACGAAGCGCGTGGCTGAGGGGCTCGGCGCACCTCTCCCCGAAGGCGTCGGCAAGACAAAGAAAGCAGCCGCCAGGAAAAAGGACGACTACGACCATCCTTTGCGGCAAAGCGCGCGCGGCGCCACAGGACCGGCCCGCGATATCGTCGTTCAGGGCGGCTCGCCCCGCGAGCTGGCCGCGGAGCGTCAGGATCGTATCGAGTACATCCCATTCGACCGCAGCGCCTACGAGACCGTCACGGACACGGCGCGGCTGACCGAATTGGTACACGCGGCGACTGATCAAGGCTTCGCAGCGCTATCAGTCAAACGCGATAGCGCCGATCCTATGGTGGGCGACATTGCCGGGATTGCGATTTCTCTCGCACCTGGCCAAGCCGCCTATGTTCCCATGACGCATCGCGCCAGCGACGGGCTCGACCTCGGGGGCGACACTCAGATCGCGCAAATCGCGCCAGGAGAGGCTCTCCCACTGCTGAAACCGCTGCTCGAAGACGACGCTGTCCTCAAGATCATTGCGGAAGCCAAGCCAGCCATGGTGGCGCTCGCCCGCCATGGCATCGCGTTGGACACTGTCGACGACCCGTCACTGATCTCTTACGCGCTGGATGCCGGGCGCGCCGATCACAGCCTCGCAAAGCGCACGAGCGCCTTGTTCGGCCACACTTGCCTCACCGAGAAAGAGGTACTGGGCACAGGCAAATCGGCAATTACGTTCGACCGGGCCGAGGTCGCGCGCGCCACCGAAGCCGCGGGCGAAGAAGCAGATGCGGCCATGCGTCTATGGACCGTGCAAAAACCACGCCTTCCGTCCGAACACGTGACAACCGTATACGAAACACTCGAGAGGCCTTTGCAGCCTGTGCTTGCGGACATGGAACGCGCTGGCATCAAGGTCGACCGGGCGATGCTTGCGCGCCTGTCCGGCTCCTTCGCGCAGACGATTGCCCGTCTTGAAGATGAGATACGTGAATTGGCGGGCGAAGACTTCAATATCGGCTCGCCGAAGCAGCTTGGCGAAATCCTGTTCGACAAGATGAGCCTGCCCGGTGGGCGCAAGACGAAAACCGGTGCCTGGAGTACGGACGCGGCCGTTCTTGAAGACCTTGCCGCCGAGGGCCACGTTTTGCCGCAAAAGATCCTCGAGTGGCGACAGCTCTCGAAGCTAAAAAGTACGTATACAGACGCTCTGCCTGCCTATATCAACGCTGATACAGGGCGCGTGCATACCCGCTATGTCCTGGCATCGACCACGACGGGCCGCCTCGCCAGCCAAGAGCCGAACCTGCAGAATATTCCTGTGCGTACGGCGGAGGGACGCGAAATCCGCAAGGCCTTCGTGGCCGAATCCGGCAAGACGCTGATCAGCGCGGACTACAGCCAGATCGAACTGCGCGTTCTGGCTCATATGGCCGATACGCCAACCTTGCGTCAGGCCTTCGCGGATGGGCTCGACATTCACGCCATGACCGCGTCGGAAATGTTCGATGTACCCATCGAAGACATGGACCCGAGCATTAGGCGGCGCGCGAAGGCCATTAATTTCGGAATCATTTACGGCATCTCCGCCGTGGGTCTTGGCGCGCAGCTCGGCATCCCGCGCGGGGAAGCCGCGGCCTATATAAAGACCTATTTCGAGCGCTTCCCCGGCATCAAAGACTACATGGAGGCCACGAAGGCCGAGGCAAAGCACTCCGGCTACGTATCGACGCTCTTCGGACGAAAAGTGCACTACCCCGAGATCAACACAAAGAATCCGAGCTTGCGGGGTAACTACGAGCGCGCGGCCATCAATGCACCAATTCAAGGCTCGGCAGCGGACATTATCCGCCGAGCCATGATTCGCATGCCCGATGCCTTGCGCGAGGCAGGCCTGCAAGCGCGCATGTTGCTGCAAGTCCATGACGAGCTGATCTTCGAAGCGCCGTCAGGCGAAGCGGAGAAGACCATGGAAGTCGCGCGGCAGATTATGGAGGCCGCGCCTCAGCCAGCTCTGGAACTCAAAGTACCGCTGAAGGTGGACGCCCGCGCCGCAGAGAATTGGGAGGCGGCGCATTAGGGCCGCACACGCCTCGCTATCTGGACACCCCATCCAGCCACTGATTGAACAGGGTGCGGCTTGCTTCGTTGGTCGGCGGGGCGTGGCGGGCCGTGGCGGCGCGCATCTCGCCCAGGTCGACGTTTGAATTGGCCAGTTCCAACGTGTGGCCGATCAGCCAGCGCTCCATGTCTTGTTCGGGCAGTTCGACATGGAACTGCAGCGCCAGCACATTCGGGCCGCAGGAGAACGCCTGGTTGGGCGTGATTGGGGTAGAGGCGAGGCGTGTAGCGCCCGTGGGCAGATCGAACGTATCGCCGTGCCAATTCAGAATATGCAGGCCCTCGAGCACACCCAGCGGCGAGTCCTTGCCTTCGTCCGTCAGAATCAGCCGGTCCCAGCCAAGTTCCTTTTCCTTGCCCGGATAGACGCGCGCGCCGAACACAGCGGCTAACGCTTGGGCCCCGAGGCAGATGCCGACCGCCGGCGTACTCTCCTTCACAACCTCTTCGATGAGTTTCAATTCGTCCTTCAAAAAAGGATATCGATCGAACTCATAGATGCCGATGGGGCCACCAAGAATGAGCACAAGGTCTGCGTGGAGCGCGGGGCTGAGATCGTCGCGGCCGGCCTGAAGATAGGTGAGATCGATGCCGCGCTCGTCAAGCACGGGGCCGAGCGTGCCCGCGTCCTCAAAGGCCACGTGATAGATCGCGACGGCATTCTTCATGACGGTCTCTCCTTTTGTGCGCGTTGTGTCAGCATCGCACCGGCATACGGGGCTATTGTTCTTCTGCGGCACCAGATTGTTCGTTTGCGACATCAGGCCCTAATCGACAATCGCAACACCTTGGCGGCGGGAATCGCCCGCGCCTTCTGCGCCCCTTCGTTCGTGCCAGCGCGCCACATGGACGCCGCCGAAGAAGAGATTCCGCTCGGGCCACGCTTTGGTCTTCTCGCTGAGCGCACGCAAGCGTGCTTGGTCTTCTTCCGAAAAGCCCGGTTCGAAACTAACCGTACCGTCGCGCTCGACATGGAGGCGCGGCGCATCCACCGCATCGGGCACATCTTTGCCGTGTTCCAAAAGATTGACCGCAACCTGCAGCACCGCCGTGCGAATACGGTTGGAGCCGCCCGACCCAAGCGCGGTGACCGTACCGTCGTCCTCAACAATAATCGTCGGCGCCATCATGGACGACATGCGGACATTCTCACGCCAGCTGCCCGAATTGCCCTCCACCAGATCTTCCTCGCCGAGCATATTGTTCAGCATGAAGCCGTGGGGCTCGATTACAAACCCATTGCCTTCCCCGTTCGATAGCGTCACGGCGGCCGTGTTGCCCTCGCCGTCGATAACGCTGAGATGAGTGGTGCCTCGATAGGCAGGTGGTGCGCACGCGGCAGCCTCGATTTCCTTATTGAGGAAACCTCGTTCGAGCAGCGTGCCGAGTTCAAGTCCATGGGAAGAACGTGCTGCATTGGTGGCCATCATCGCCGCGCCAAGTGCGGCGGTGTCGATGGGCTTCCCGAGTGCCTTGTAGGCCCTGAGAAAAGCGAGGCCATAGGCGATGAGCGCGCCGCCCGCGCTCGGCGGTGGGTTCAGGGCGACAGAGGCTTCGCCGATGCGCCATGTAAGCGGATCGCGAACGAGCACCGCGTATCGGCGCAGATCGTCGGGGGTCAGATGTCCTCCGCCATTCCGGCATTGGGCAGCGATGGCCTGCCCGATATCTCCTTCGGTGAATAGCCGTGGGCCATCCTCCGCCAGCCACTCGAGCGTTTCGGCAAGTGCAGGATTACGGAAGACCTCTCCCTCTTTGAGAAGGTCGCCATCGGGCGCGAAAATGGCGCGTGTGCCGGCGCTGTTTTTCAGGATCGGCGCGATGACTGTGAACAGATAGGCTTGGAACGCCGTGACGGGAAAGCCGCGTTTCGCTTCGCGCGCTGCCGGTTCTACTAGCCTCTTCATCGGCAGACGGCCGAAAGCCTCGTGGATCGCGAAGAGCCCTTGCGCCACTCCTGGCGTCGCGCTGGACCCAAAACCAATATGGAATTCTTGGCGCGCGGGTCCGAAGTCGGCTTCGATGGGAAAGAACGAAACCTCATCGTCGGCGCGTCGACGCAAGGGCGTCTCGACAAAGAAGTCGAACAACTGCGCATCCGTCCGGCTAGCCTGCCGCGCCATGAGAAACCCGCCGCCACCAAGCGAGGAGAAGACCGGTTCAGCCACAAACGTCATGCACATGCCCGCGATAGCCGCGTCGAAGGCGTTGCCGCCGTCGCCAAGAATCTCCGCGGCAGCTTCGGCAGTCAGGGCATGGCCCGCCGCGACAACGGTGTGTTGCTTGGTCATTCGGGAGTGCCTAAGGCGCGTTGCCGTCGGGAGCAAGGGTGCGATGCGCGAAACACTCATTGTAGGGGCCGCCAGCCGGGACAAGGCCCACCCGGATGCGCGCCTCTTCGCGGGATGGGTACAGCGCTAGCCTAGGCGCTTCTCAAGATCGCTGAGCTCTTCGGTCAATCCGGACGGCAGCTTGTCGCCGAACGACTGATAGTGCTCCTTGATCGAGGGAATCTCTGCCTTCCAGCCTTCGACATCGACACGGAGCAGCTCTTTCATATCCGCCGCATCCACATTGAGACCGTGCGTGTCGAGCCCATCTTCGGTTGGCATCTTGCCAAGCGGCGTATCCACCGCATCGGCCGCGCCGTCGCATCTCTCGAAGATCCACTTCAGCACCCGGGCGTTCTCGGCGAACCCTGGCCACAGAAACTTGCCGTCGGCGCTTTTGCGGAACCAGTTCACGTAGAAGACTTTCGGCATCTTGTCGCCGCCCTTCTCGCCGACGTCCAGCCAATGGGCAAAGTAATCGCCCATGTGGTAGCCGCAAAAAGGGAGCATCGCCATGGGATCCCGACGCAAGCTCCCAAGTCCGCCCGTAGCGGCGGCCGTCTTCTCCGAAGCCATAATGGAACCGTAGAAAGTCCCTTGCCGCCAAGTCTCGGCCTCAGTGACAAGCGGGACGACCGAAGCACGCCGCCCGCCAAACAAAATCGCATCGATCGGAACACCCTTCGGATCCTCCCATTCCTCTGCGATGACTGGGCATTGGCTTGCGGGCGCGGTGAAACGTGAGTTGGGATGCGCGGCGGGTCGTCCTGCAGCCGGAGTCCAAGGCCGACGCAGCCAATCAGTGGTGTGCGTCGGTGGCTCTGGCGTCA
Source organism: Methyloceanibacter sp. (assembly GCF_058506495.1). Lineage (NCBI taxonomy): Bacteria > Pseudomonadati > Pseudomonadota > Alphaproteobacteria > Hyphomicrobiales > Hyphomicrobiaceae > Methyloceanibacter > Methyloceanibacter sp. The sequence goes on from NZ_JBZMXT010000001.1 coordinate 60,913, forward strand.
TTTCCTCCCACCACACATCGCCATCGTCCGTGAGGGCAACATTTGAGTAGATGCAGTTCGCATGCATTGTCCGCATCGCGAAGTAGTTCGATTTGTAGGACGTTCCAGGCGCAACACCGAAAAATCCTGTCTCCGGGTTGATGGCATAGAGCCGGCCATCCTCGCCGAACTTCATCCAACAAATATCGTCACCAATCGTCTCGGCTTTCCATCCGGGAATCGTCGGACTCAACATCGCGAGATTGGTTTTGCCGCAGGCGCTCGGGAAGGCAGCGGCAATGTACTTCGACTGGCCCTCAGGATTGGTGAGCTTGAGAATGAGCATGTGCTCCGCCAACCAACCTTCGTCGCGCGCCTTCACTGATGCGATGCGCAATGCATGACACTTCTTCCCCAGCAACGCGTTGCCACCATATCCGGACCCATAAGACCAGACCTCCCGAGTCTCGGGAAAGTGCGAAATGTACTTAGTCTCGTTGCAGGGCCAGGGGACGTCGGCCTGATTCTGCGTCACCAGCGGCGAGCCCACTGTATGCAGACCACGGACGAAATCTTCGCTCGTGCCAAGTGCGCCCCAAACCGCGTCACCAACACGAGTCATGATGTGCATATTCGCAACTGCATAGGCCGAATCTGTGACCATCACACCGATGCCAGCGATCGGGGAACCGATTGGCCCCATGGAATAGGGAACCACATACATCGTGCGGCCCTGCATGGCGCCGTCAAATAGCTCGGACAGCGTCTCTTTCATCTTGGCCGGATCGAACCAATTGTTGGTTGGGCCGGCATCCTCTTGTCTTAAGGAGCAGATGTAGGTCTGGTCTTCGACGCGAGCGACATCCTTGGGATCGGAACGAACAAGAATTGAGTTCGGGCGCTTCTCCTGGTCGAGCCAGGTTGCTGAGCCGCTGTCGACGAGCGCCTTCAGCAACGTCTGATACTCCTCTTTGGAACCGTCACACCAATGAACCCGTTCTGGCCGGAACAACGCTTCAGCACCATCCACGAAATCCAGCACCTTCGGATTGTTGGTCGGTGCAAATCTTGACTGAAAATTCATACGGTTCCGTCCCTGCCTTTCGGATATCTGTAGCTCACGTGCGTGATGGCCACCTCCCCTTTTTATGCGGAGGTATGAGAGACCGCCTATCGGCAAAAAGGCCAATAGTGGCTATTTGACGAAACCTATCGTGGCTCGCGCCTCGTCTACAAGCGGGACCAGCTCCTCGCACGTCTTTTTGTGCTGAAATCCGTCCATCAGGCGCATGTGAGCCGCCTGGCGGTGTGATACGAGATCGCTCCCCAGCCGAGAGACGCCGCTGCCATGTCACGCGCCCCTAGGCAGTTATTTACTTGCAATATAACGGTTTTTGTTGCATCCCCGTGGCGATGGGTCGGGCGCGGAACGCCCCAGGCTCTGCCCCGATGCTGCCACGGTTTTCACGCAGCCCTATGAGCACCACATCCAGTTAATCGCGCGAGGCGCGCAAAAAGGCCCCCCTATGCCAACTATTGCTCTTGTCGACGACGACAGAAACATTCTCACCTCCTTGCGCATGGTGCTGGAGGCAGAAGGTTATAAGACCCAGACCTACAACGACGGCGCAAGCGCCCTGGACGGCCTCTTCGATAGTCCGCCCGATCTTGCCATTCTCGACATCAAGATGCCGCGTATGGACGGCATGGAGCTGCTGCGGCGCTTACGGCAGCGCACTGAATTGCCCGTGATCTTCCTAACGTCGAAGGACGAAGAGATCGACGAGCTATTCGGCCTCAAGATGGGGGCAGACGATTACATTCGGAAGCCTTTTCCTCAGCGCTTGCTGATCGAACGCGTGAAGGCGGTCCTGCGGCGCGCCCAGCCTCGCGACAAAGCCCAAGTGGCCGACGACCAATCCAAGGTCCTTGAGCGCGGAAAGCTAAAAATGGACTCTGAGCGCCATACCTGCGTCTGGGACGGGCTGCCGGTGACGCTGACCGTGACCGAATTCTTGATTCTACAGGCTCTCGCTCAGCGCCCAGGCGTGGTAAAAAGCCGGGACGCGCTGATGGATGCGGCGTATGATGACCAAGTCTATGTCGACGACCGCACTATCGACAGCCACATCAAGCGGTTGCGGAAAAAGTTCAAGGCCGTCGACCAAAGCTTCGATGTGATCGAGACACTCTATGGTGTGGGCTATCGCTTCAAAGAATAATGGGCAGGCGCAATGACTGCCGACGCTGAAAGGTCCTGGCAACAGGGTCCAGCGTCCTTGCGCGCCCGCGCTATGCGCGTTGGACGCGGGGGAATCTATTGGCTTCGCCGCGCCTCGCGCTGGCTCGGACAGCACCGCCCCTTCCGACACGGCTTCTCGAGCCTCACCCGCCGGATCGTCGTCCTCAACCTTATCGGACTGGCGATTCTCGTCTCAGGCATTCTCTACCTCAACGACTTGCGGGCAGCATTGATCGGCGCTCAGGTGCAGAGCCTGCAGACGCAGGGTGAGATTATTGCACGTGCAATCGCCGCATCCGCAGGCGTCGACGCCAGCGAGTCCGAAGTTGATCCCGAGACAATCCTCGAAAGAGAGATCGGACCGGCCGGATTTCAGGCGAGCGATGCTATGCCCAACGCCCTTGGCTTTACCATCGACCCTGAACGCGCTGCGCCCATCCTGCGTCCGCTGGTGAAGCCGACAGGGAGCCGCGCACGCATCTACGATCGCGACGGCGCGCTCATTCTCGATTCAGACACGTTTTACTCGCGCGGCGAAGTACTGCGCTACGACCTGCCGCCGCCAGAGACCAGCGAGCCCGATGCCCTCACCACGTTCTGGAACGCGGTTGCGAACCAGTTCCAGCCGGTGGATTTACCTGTCTACAAAGAAATCGGAACCGTAAACGGCATGGCTTACCCGGAAGTCGAGGCCGCTCTTACGGGCACATCCGTCCCAATCGTCCGCAAGAACGAGAAGGGAGAGATCGTCGTCTCGGTCGCCGTTCCGGTGGAGAGAATGCGATCCGTGCTCGGTGTGCTTCTCTTGTCGACCCGCGGCGGCGCTATCGACGAGGTTGTAGCGGCCGAACGTTGGCGCATCTTTCGCGTAGCAATCTTCGCAGCAGCCGTGACGGTCGTCCTCTCGCTCATTCTCGCCAACACGATTGCAGGGCCCATGCAACGCTTGGCCGTTGCAGCGGAACGAGTTCGGCACAGCGTAAAGGCGCGCGCGGAGATTCCCGACTTTACAGAAAGGTCTGACGAAATTGGCCACCTTTCTCACGCACTGCGCGATATGACATCCGCCTTGTACAACCGGATCGATGCGATTGAGAGCTTCGCAGCCGATGTGGCGCACGAGCTCAAGAATCCACTGACGTCACTACGCAGCGCAACCGAGACATTGCCGCTTGTGAGAGACAAGGAATCTCGCGAACGGTTGATGGACATCATCCAGCATGATGTGAAACGCCTGGACCGCCTAATCAGCGACATCTCCGATGCCTCGCGGCTCGACGCCGAACTCGCCCGCGAAGACGCACGGCCTGTCGATCTCGACGATCTGCTTCGAGCGACGGTTTCGCTCTACAGAGACATTCATCGTGACGACCTGCCCGAATTGTCGTTGGACATTGATCGTGCGCCGGGCACCTATCCCTATCGTGTCATAGGCCATGACAGCCGGCTCCATCAGGTGATGGTGAACCTGATTGAGAATGCGATCTCCTTCTCGCCACCGCGCGGCCTTGTGAAAGTCACGGCGCGGCGGCGCGGGCCGGAGGTCGAAGTGACGATCGAAGACGAGGGGCCGGGGATCGCGCGGGAGAACCTCGAGCGCATCTTCGAGCGGTTCTACACAGATCGCCCGCACGAGACGTTTGGCCAAAACTCAGGACTTGGTCTGAACATTTCTCGCCAGATCATCGCGGCACATGGCGGACGCCTCTACGCGGAGAATCGGCCGCTGTCCGACGACAAGGCCAGCACCGCGGACGGACACGTGCGGAGCAGCGGCGGTGCGCGATTCGTTATTCGTCTCAAGGCCGCGTAGCGCCCCCACAGATGCCATGACGCCCGAACCTGGCGGCCCCAACTCCGAAATGATCGTTCATGGCACGTGCGTCGCGCTTGGCACGAATGCTGCGCTGATTCGCGGAAGCTCAGGGGACGGTAAGTCCGACCTCGCTTTGCGCTTTCTTTCTCTGCCGCAGGACGATGCAGGCGAAGCCAAGCTCGTGGCGGACGATCAGGTTTGCCTCTTTGCAAAAAACGACAGCCTTACTGCCGCGCCACCGGCGAATCTCGCAGGGCTTCTCGAGGTGCGCGGGCTCGGCGTTCGGCAGGTCCCTTTCATATCCTCGGCGCGTGTCGTCGTGGTGTGCGATCTCGTTGACCGTCGGGATGTTCCACGCATGCGGCCCGATCCTTGGGATCAGGCTACGCTTGCCGGTATCGCGGTACCCGTGCTCAAGTTGGCGGCTTTCGAGGCTTCCACGCCCCTGAAACTAAAGTTGGCGATCTTGGACGCTATGGCGCACTTGCGCGCCGCGAACAATAAGGTTTAGGAAGGCGCGGATCAGATATGTACAGTCCCTTTCCGCCCGAGGAACAAAGCGGCCATAGCCGGGCGGCCTTCATCTTAGAGGTAGCATGATCGGCGTCGTTATCGTGACCCACGGCAATCTGGCTTGCGAGTTCCGCGCAGCGCTTGAGCACGTTGTGGGCCCGCAGGAGCAGGTCGAAACGATTTCGATAGCCCCAGACGATGACCTCGATGCGCGGCGCGCGGACATGCTCGCCGCACTCGCCAAGGTCGACTCCGGCGACGGCGTCGTGGTGCTTACCGATATGTTCGGCGGCTCGCCGTCGAACCTTGCGATCTCGGCCATGGAAAGTCCCGATGTCGAGGTGGTCGCTGGCGTCAATCTTCCCATGCTTGTGAAGCTGGCGAGCGTGCGCGGCGAATGCGGCTTGGAAGACGCCATCACTCAAGCGCAAGAAGCTGGGCGCAAATATATTAGCGTTGCGAGCCAGATCTTGGCCGCGCACTAAATGAGCAGCACCAAGGCCCGTATCAAACTCTCAGATCCCGCAAATGGGACCTACGCGGCTGATGTGCTGATCCCCAACAAAAAAGGTCTTCACGCGCGCGCCTCGGCGCAGTTCGTGCGCGTTGCCGGCGACTTCCCGGCCAATGTGCAGGTGAGCCGGGATGAGCAGACCGTCGGCGGCACCTCAATCATGGGGCTGATGATGCTCGCGGCGGGGCAAGGGGACTTCATACATATCGAGACGAGCGGCGACAGCGCGAAATTGGCCATCCAGGCCCTCGTCACGCTGGTCGAAGACGGTTTCGGCGAGGAAGACTGAGGCGCGAAAAAAGCCGAAAGCGCCAGCGCCAACCGCGTCTTGACTCCCCCAGCCGCCTATAACATATAAGGACTTCTTTATATCTTTATGCAGCCAGAGGCAGAAAGAACGGCATGAACTACCACGTTAAGGATATCGGGCTCGCGGATTGGGGCCGTAAAGAGATCGCCATCGCTGAGACCGAAATGCCGGGCCTGATGGCCGTGCGCGAAGAGTACGGCGCCGAACAGCCCCTTAAAGGCGCCCGCATCGCGGGCTGCCTGCATATGACGATCCAGACCGCCGTCCTCATCGAGGCGCTGCAAGCCCTTGGCGCCGAGGTCCGCTGGGCGTCCTGCAACATCTTCTCCACGCAAGACCATGCCGCCGCGGCCATTGCCGCCACGGGCACGCCGGTGTTCGCCGTCAAGGGCGAAACGCTGGAGGAATATTGGGACTATGTGGACCGTATCCTGGAATGGCCGGAGGGCGAGACCGCCAATCTGATCCTCGACGACGGGGGCGACGCCACCATGATGGTCATCCTCGGCGCCCAGGCCGCGGAAGACCCGAGCGTGCTCGACAACCCGTCCAACGAGGAAGAAGAAGCCTTCTTCGCCACGATCAAGAAGCGCCTCGCCCGCGACCCGGGCTTCTACACGAAGGTCCGGCACACTCTCAAAGGCGTGTCCGAAGAGACCACGACCGGCGTACACCGGCTCTACGAGATGCAGAAGAAGGGCACGCTCCCCTTCCCCGCCATCAACGTGAACGACAGCGTGACCAAGTCGAAATTCGACAATCTCTATGGCTGCCGCGAGAGCCTGCCCGACGGCATCAAGCGCGCCACGGACGTGATGCTGGCCGGCAAATACGCCGTGGTCTGCGGCTATGGCGATGTGGGCAAAGGCTGCGCCGAGAGCCTGAAGAGCCAGGGCGCGCGCGTGGCCGTCACCGAGATCGATCCCATCTGCGCGCTGCAGGCCGCAATGGAAGGCTACGAAGTCACCACGATGGAAGACGCCGCCTCAAAGGGCGACATCTTCGTCACCACCACGGGCAATAAGGACGTCATCACCGTCGACCATATGCGCGCGATGCACGACCGGGCCATTGTCTGCAATATCGGTCACTTCGACTCGGAGATTCAGGTCGCCGCGCTCAAGAACTTCGTCTGGCACAATGTGAAGCCGCAAGTGGACGAGGTGGAGTTTCCCGACGGCAAGCGCATCATCTTGCTGGCCGAAGGGCGCCTCGTGAATCTCGGCTGCGCCACCGGCCATCCGAGCTTCGTGATGAGCGCGTCCTTCACCAACCAAGTGCTGGCCCAGATCGAACTTTGGCAGTACTCGGACAAATACGAGAACAGGGTCTATGTGCTGCCGAAGCATCTCGACGAAAAGGTCGCGCAGCTGCACCTTACCAAGCTCGGCGCGCAGCTCACCACACTGACGGACGACCAGGCGTCCTATATCGGTGTGAAACCCGAAGGCCCCTTCAAGCCGGAGCATTATCGCTACTAGCAACTTCGTTGCTTTTCAGATGAGATCAAGAAGGCCGGGCCGCACCAGGGTAACGAGCCAGTCGGCGTTCTTGTCGACCGCGACAGCGCCGTTGCGGGGGATTGTGCCGCAATTGACAATGCGCCCCGTCTGCCGCAGCGTGGCTATCGTTGGAGGTTCCCTGAGGCGTTGTTCGATGGGATGAAAGGGAACACGGTGTGCGCCTCGCTTGGCGCGGATGCCGTGGCTGCCCCCGCAACTGTGAGCGGCGAGCTTACTGCCAACTCTGACCACTGGGAAACCGGGAAGGTCGGGCAGCCGGCGCAGACCCGCGAGCCAGGAGACCTGCCTTCGACCGTGCCAGGGCTGATGGGCGAGCGGGGTTGTTCGCGCATTGTCGGGATGTTCCATCGGGCTTCTCCGAAAGCACTGACGCGTTTTGTTTGGTCGCTCGGCTTCGGAGGGAAGAATGTCCCATATACAGGCTACGCAGGTTGCCGCGCGAGAAGCGAGGCGGCGCGCGAAACGATGAAGCGATTTCCCCCCGAACGCATTGTTTGCCTGACGGAAGAGACCGTCGAGACGCTCTACCTACTTGGCGAACAGCACCGGATCGTCGGCGTGTCGGGCTATGCGGTGAGGCCCCGACGGGTGCGCCAGGAAAAGCCGCGTGTCTCCGCGTTTACGTCGGCGGACATCCCGAAGATTCTTAGCCTCGCGCCCGATCTCGTGCTGACCTTTTCCGATCTACAGGCGGAGATCGCGGCAGAGCTCATCAAGACCGGCGTGACCGTCATTGCCTACAACCAGCGCGACGTCGCCGGCATTTTCGCCATGATCCGGCACCTCGGCGCGACCGTCGGCCAAGGCCCCCGCGCCGAACAGCTGGCGGGCGCCTACGAGCAACGCCTGGAGCGTATCGCCGCACATGCCGAGCGCGGGAGCCGCCCGCTTGTCTATTTCGAGGAATGGGACGATCCGATGATCTCCGGCATCGCCTGGGTGTCGGAGCTGATCGGGATCGCCGGTGGCCGCGATGCGTTTCCGGAGCTCGCCGCTGAGGCGGCAGCGCGCGACCGTGTCGTTACATCCGAACAGGTCATCACCGCGGCGCCGGATGTGATCCTCGCCTCGTGGTGCGGCAGGAAGGTCCGCCCCGAGAAGATCGCCGCGCGGCCCGGCTGGGATGCGATGCCGGCGGTACGCGACGATCGGATCTTTGAAATTAAATCCCCGCTGATCCTACAGCCCGGCCCCGCAGCGCTCACGGACGGGCTCGACGCCATCGTGGCCGCGCTCGGCGACAATCCCAACGAGGTGACCCAATGACGACCGCCAGTCCCTGTGTCGGTATTTGCAAGCTCGACGATGCGACGGGTTGGTGCCTTGGCTGCGGACGCAGCGGCACCGAAATTGCCGATTGGCGCGAAAGCCCTGCAGACTGGCGCAGCGCCATCTGGCTGGAGATACCCGAGCGTCTGAAGCAACTCGGGGTCGCCTGCCGCAGGCTGCCCTGGACCAAGACGGATATGCAGAATTTTGTGGTCCAGTCACTCGAGCAAGGCAGTGGCACCTTTGTCATGGGGGTGGTCGGCGCCGTTGCAGAATTTGCGCCGGCGACGGGGCAGTCCGTCGCGGTCGAGGTGCGCGACGATAAAATCACAGCGCACACAGATGGCGGCGCGCTTCATATGTGGATCGACGATGATGTCCGCGCTTTGACCTTCGATCCACCGTCAACCCCCATCGAAGGCACGCACGTCGTGCTTGCTGTCAAACGTGAACGCGGACGGCTCCCTGCCGTTGGCAGCATCGCCGACCTCGGTGAGGACGCGGCGCCGTTGATTGATGAAAGCGCGAAGCAGTTGTTCGATCTGGGCCTCAATCGAAAGGAGGCTCGATTTTGCGTGCGCGTTGCCGACGGTTCGGCACGCAGTGTGCTGCACAGTGCGGCCGGCCAGACGCTGATCTCAAGTCTGCCCATGCTTGGACCCGTGCTCGCTGCAGAAAGCCCAACCCGCGTCATCGAGACAGCACTTGGCCGGATCGAGGTGCAAGGCCAAATCCCGAGACCGGGCGAGCGATCGCCTGACCGCCCTCACACCCATCTGCTGCCGGACCAACTTGCGTTGAGTCGCGCGATGCCGGTGGGCATGGACTTGCCCCGCGCCTACCTTCCAGGTGCCTTGTGCTATCCACGTGCATGAGACACAACTGATGCCCGACCTTGGCGCTTCCCTGTCATGCCCGCGGAAGCCATTCCGCCGTCAACTTCTTGATTCAATTCGGTTCTAGGGTTCGCGGCTGAGGTTGGGACCATCACTCTTTAGGAGCGCCCCCATGCGTTTTGGAAAACTGCCCGCCCTATATCTTGCAACCACCCTTGCAGGAGCCACGGCCTTTGACGCGGCCACGGTCGCCGACGCGTGCTCGCGGTTGCTCTACGAGACGGGGGACGGCTCCTACATCATCGCGCGTAGCATGGACTGGAATGACCCGATGGCCGCGACGAGCCTCTGGGTGTTTCCGCAAGGGATGCAACGTGACGGCGGGATCGGGGACAATCCGCTCACCTGGACATCGAAGCATGGCTCCGTGATCACCTCGTTCTACGATGCAGCGTCCGTTGACGGCATCAACGACAAGGGCCTGATGGGCAACGTTCTGTATCTCGCCGAGTCCGACTATGGTGATGCCGTGAAGATCGGAAAGCCCACCACATCAATTGGCGCTTGTCTTCAGTACTTCCTCGACAACTATGCGACCGTCAAAGAGGCCGTGGCGGCCATGCAAGACTCTCCGTTCACGGTCGTGGCGCCCGTGCTGCCCAACGGGAGGCCCGCCTCCGGGCATCTTTCGCTTGCGGACTCCTCAGGCGACTCGGCGATCTTCGAATATCTCGATGGCAAGCTCGTGATCCATCACGGTCCTGAGTATCGCGTCATGACCAACTCTCCGACCTTCGATCAACAGCTCGCGCTCGACTCCTATTGGCAGTTGATCGGCGGCGACAAATTTCTGCCCGGCACGATCAGCGCCGCCGACCGGTTCGCGCGCCTCAGCTACAACTTACAAGCCTCGCCCAAGTTCAAAGATCCTCAGCTCGCGCTCGCATCGGCCTTCTCCCAGATTAGGGCGATGAGCGTGCCCATCGGCATGAGCGATCCGGACCACCCTAATATCTCTTCCACACTGTGGCGGACCGTGGCCGATGATGAGGCAAAGCGGTATTTCTTCGAGTCCGCCGTGTTCCCTGCCGTGTTTTGGGTCGATCTTGAGAACGTCGATCTTGGTCCAGGCGCAAGCCCGATGAGGCTCGAGGTAGATCCCGAAAAGCCGATGGCTGGGGAAGTCTCCGCGAACTTTCAGAAGACGGAGCCCTTTGCCTGGCTCAAATAGCCGCTAGGCGGTAGCGCAAAAAATTTCTTCGCCTACCAAACTCACGTATAAGGAGGCAGCGGCCGGCGGAGGGCCGTTCCCCTATGAAGATCGCGCGACTGCTGTACATCTTCCTGCTCGGCGCCTTCTTGTTGGCAGCCGCGATCGTGGTGCAGGCCATCCTGCTGCGGCATATCCAAGACGATGTTGAGGCGGCGCAGGAGCGGCGCCATATCTCCAATGCGCTCGCCCGTGAGCTTCATCAGTCGTCCGACGATCTGACGCGGTTCGCCCGCACCTTCGCGGTCGCGGGCGATAAGCGCTACCGCGACTACTTTCACCAAGTCCTCGACATTCGAAACGGGAAGATAGCGCGTCCCGAGGGCCACGAAGGCGTCTATTGGGACCTCGTCATCGCCGGTGCGCTGCCGGAGCCGTCGGGCGAGAGCGTAGGCGCCCAGTCGCTTGAGGACCGGATGCGCGAAGCCGGCATCACCGTCGACGAATTCAGCAAGCTGAAGGAAGCGCAGAACCGTTCGGACCGTCTCGTTCGCCGAGAGGAAGTGGCCATGAATGCGCTAGAGGGCCGCTTTGACGACGGCACCGGCGCCTTTTCCCGGGAAGGGCCGCCGGACCGCGAGATGGCCATGCGGATCTTGCACGACAAGACCTATCACGAAGACAAGGCGGCTATCATGGAACCGATCGATACGTTCCTGATGATGGTCAACACCCGCACGCGCGGCGAGCTGCGCGAGCTTAACCAATATGCGAGCCGCGTCCTTGCGAGCCTCATTGCAACCAGCGTCGCGCTCTTAGGCTTGATTGCCGGTCTTGTGTGGATCCTGCATCGGCGGATCTTGCGCCCAACGGCAAGTTTACTCGCCACCGTCGGTGAGATCGGCGAAGGCGATCTGGACGCACGCACGCAGATTGCGGGGTCGGACGAGATCGGGACGCTGGCAGGCGCGATCGACTCAATGGCCGGGCGCCTCAAAACGGCGCTTGGCGAAGTCGAGGAACGAGCCGAGGAGGCCAGGAGCCAGGCCAAAGAACTGGCTACGGAACGAGATCACTCCGAGAAGCTGCTTCACAATATTCTGCCCGCGCTCATCGCCGAACGGCTGAAGGGCGGCGAGAGACCGATCGCGGAGACCTATCCTGAGGTCACCGTTCTCTTCGCCGATATTGTCGGCTTCACGCAACTTGCAGAAAAGATCGGGCCGCGTGAGATCGTCACTATGCTAAATGATATCTTCGGCCGTTTCGACGATCTTGCGCTTGAGCACGATTTAGAGAAGATCAAGACGATCGGTGACTGCTACATGGTGGTTGGCGGCGTTCCCGTTCGCAGTGCGACGCATTGCCAACAAGTGGCGCGCTTTGCGCTCGACGCCTTGAAGAGCTTTGACGACTATGCGGCGAGCTTCCCGCATCCCCTGCGCATTCGTATTGGCATGCATACCGGTACGGTCGTCGCCGGCATCGTGGGAACTCAAAAATTCTCCTACGACCTCTGGGGTGATGTTGTGAATGTCGCGGCGCGCTATGAGAGCACGGCGACACCAAACCGCATTCATGTGTCAGAGGCGGTTCATGTCCGCGTGGCGGACGACTTCGAATTCGAAGACGCCGGCGAGGTGGAGCTCAAGGGCAAAGGTAAGATGCGCTCGTGGTTCTTGATCGGCCCCAAGAGCGACATGGGAACAGTGATTCCTTTATAAGATCAGCAGGCCGGCTAGGCCACACCCTCTTCCCAGCCTCTTCTGTGAAGGTCACGCCTATCGAGCGGGACCGTACTTTCCTATTGGAAAACCCTGTCGGGGCGACCCATTTCGGCGGTATCGGGAAAATCTCTGCTAGGAGGAATTGCCATGAAGGCTCTGATTGCCAGTGCTTTTGCGTTTGCCGTCGTTGTCGGCGCAAGCTCGGTCCAAGCCGCACCCATGTTCTACGTCACCGTTGATACGGTCGGAAACTGCTCCGTCTCCGAGGGCAAGCCAAGCGCTGGACAAAAGGCGCTCGGTGAGACCGGCGGATACGCCAACAAGGCGGATGCTGACGCCAAGCTCGCTTCAATCCGCGGCGACGATTCCATCTGTAAGGGCGTCGTCGAGTAAGGAGGGTTCAAGAGAACGATCGGGGCAAGGCGCGCCCGCCCGCCCCCCAATAGTGGCGAGCCGGTTCCGATCGTTCCACCCCGGCCCTTCTCGGGCGCCTAACGGCCCCAATCTCCCACGGCGTCACTGCCGGGGACATCGAACTTCAGGTACTGCTCTACATCGAACGGCATGCTGTCCACCGTCGCTCTCACGCGGTCGGCGATCGCCTTCGTCTCGGGTCGCGCATTCGACAGCCCCGTGTACGGAATACCTTTTCCGTTGGGTACGTCCGGATACTTCCTTTTGAACAGTTCATGCCGCGCACGCATCCGGTTGAATTGTCCTTGCGTGTGAATGAGCGGTACCAGCTGTGGGTTCTCTTCCCGAGGATCCATATAGAGGTCAAAATAGGCCTCCGGCATACCTGAGGCGGCAACGTCGCCAGCACCAATCCAATGACGCTTGTAGCGGCCCTTAACCGTAGCGCCGAGTTCGTGGCCCGCATAGATAAACACATAGTCGCGTCGGCCGTTGGTATCGCCCTCCAACAAGATGGCCGTCTGGTCGAGCCCATCAACGACACGATCGGTTGGGACATTGCCCAACGCGCCGCCCAAACGCGCGAACGTCGTGTAGAGGTCCGTGACATGGACGATATCAGCGACGACTTGACCCTCCTCGATCATACCGGGCCACCAGGCGAAGGCCGGCACGCGCACACCCCCTTCGGTGAAGTCGCCCTTACCGCCGCGATACAGCATTGGCAGCATGCCCCATCCGGCTGGCGGGCTGTGCACCATTGGGCCGTTATCCGCCATCGCGATGACGAGCGTGTTCTCGACGATACCGAGCTTCTTGAGCTCAGCCATCAGCACGCCAACGAAGTTGTCGAGCTTGGGGAAAGAGTCAGCCACCATCAGTCCGGCCACTGACTTCTTCGGCATCTGGAACTCCATGAAGTTGAGAAAGTTCGGCCAGTAGGAAACGAAGAAGGGCTTCTTCGCTTCGGCATTTTTTCGTATGAAAGCAAGCGTTCGCTTCTCAGCTTCTTCATCTAACTTCGAGAAGCACTCATTGGAGGTGCCGCACCACTCGCGTCCCTGCTCTCCCTTTTCGCCTTCGATGTTCATGACCCAGCCCTCGGGGACCAGGCCGGGGTTATCGAGCCTATAGGGGTCGGGTGGATAGATTTCGGGAAATAAGCCGAGCACTGCATTCGCTGCATTGCCCTGAGGATTGTAGAGCGACGTGATCTGATTCATCGGTGTAAACAAAGCTTCGTCAAAACCTTGGTTATGAAGATAGCTATCTTCGATATCGCCAAGATGCCCCTTACCAAAGAAGCCTGTCGCGTAACCTGCGTCGGATAGAACCTCGGCGATGGTGACTTCTTCTTCTCTTAAGCCCGAAAACTCATGTGGCATGCCGACCACGCCCATGCCGTGACGCACCGGATGACGGCCGGTGAGCACTGCCGCCCGTGTGGGCGTGCAAGACGGCTCGGTGTACATGCGCGTGAAATTGATACCTTCCGCAGCCATCCTGTTCAGGTTGGGCGTGTCGTAGCCGAAGTTCTTCTGTAGGGCGGGGAAGCCAACGGCGCCGAATGCCGTATCGTCCCAGAGGATGTAAACGATGTTGGGCGGCTGCCCGAACTTTTCCGCGAGCGCCGCGAGCTTTGCGTCGAGCTCCTTATCTTGCTCCGCCCACCTCGCACCGTTCTGAGCCTTCAGAATATAGAACTCGGCATCGTGGACGATTTCGCCGTCTTCCGCATGAGCAGATCCAAGAGCCCCGAGCCCTAAGACAAGAAGCAGCGCCCCCAATAAAGCGCTCAAAGAAGGTCCGAACTCGCGTTTGTGGAAGCGGCCTCGGCTGACTTCACTTTTTGCAGTCATTCTCTACTCCATGGTCTCCGGTCTTGCGGAATTGCGCCGAGCGTCTATGGCCGGCCACGCTAGTACTTGCGATATTTCGATCACGCTGCGCCCCAACAAGCGCTACATTAGCCTCGACATATCACGGGGAGTTTCACTCGGAACTCGCCTGTTTGAGCATCTCGTACCGAGTCTAGCAGATGTAGGATCCGTAAGCGTCCACCGGAGAAAACATGCCCCCCAAAAAAGCAGAAACAAAAGTCTTCACGCAGAGCTCTTCTCGGCCGTGGCTGGCGCCGGTGCAGTCAGCCAGTCGAGCCGTACTCGGTGCAGTTGCAGCCGCTCTCACTCTCGCTTCCATGTTTAGCCCAGCGCTGGCTGAGGAAGAGATCGTCCATGACGCCGAGTACTACGTTCTAAAGGCGCAGCACGGCGACGAATGGGCAGCCGAGGACACCGCGCTGCGAGCGAAGCTCGACGAACTAAAGGCAAAACACGGGCGCCCGCCGAATATCATTCACATCATGTGGGACGATACGGCATTCGGCGACGTCGGCATTCCTGCCATTCAGAAGGTTCGTGGTCTGACGACGCCGAACATCAACCGACTCGCGGAAGAAGGGATATTATTCACGCGCATGTACACGGAGGTTGGCTGCACCCCGAGCCGTGCAGCCCTTGTTACTGGGCGTCACCCAATTCGCAACGGCATGTACAACATTGGTATGTTGTTAGAGAGCCACGGAATGCGTGGCGAAGAAGTGACGATGGCGGAGGTGCTCTCGAAAGCCGGATACAACACGGCCTTTTACGGTAAGTGGCATCTTGGCGATATCGAGGAGAGTTATCCTCACAACCAGGGTTTCGATGAAGCGTTCTTCACGGGTTACAATCAGATTCTGTCGCTCAACACCAAGCTTGCCGAAGGCGCAAACGCTTCGATCGGTTTGCACGAGGACATGCTGCCACCCGACCCTTACAAGCTCGACGATAGCTTTGTAACCAAAGGCTGGGTGATGATCGCCGAAGGGAAGAAAGGCGAAAAAGCAAAGCAGTGGGGCGATAACTCTCACGACACTTATCTAAAGATCGATCCGGAAGCGCAAAAGCGTACGCTCGAATTTATCGAGAAGAGCGTGCAGGAGGAAAAGCCCTTCTACATCGCCAATTGGCCGAACCTCGCAAGCTTCTTGCCCAATCCAAAGAAATGCGCCGTGGCTCGGAGTCTCTTACAAGACGGCCTTCAATGTAACATCGACCCCTTCATCGCGAAGCTGATCGCGAAGCTCGAAGAGTTGAACATTGCGGACAATACGCTGGTCGTGGCGATGGCCGACAACGGACCCATGTCGCACAACCCGCCCCCGGGCATCGGCATGGCCGAGACAATATTCCGCGGCGGTAAGGGAGATTTTTTGGAGGGTGGCGTGCGTGTGCCGGCCATGGCGTGGTGGCCGGGCGTCATTAGACCCGGTCAGCAGGTCGGTGATATCATTCACGAAGTGGACTTATTCACGACGTTTGCCAACCTTGCGGGCGCGACGCAGTACATCCCAACAGACCGCGTTATCGATGGCGTGGACCAAACTGCGCTGTTGTTTGAGGGCGATACCAATAGCCGCCGCGACTACGTATTCATTTACGCCGGACCCAAGCTCGGTGCGACCGTCAAGGGTAACTACAAGCGTCACTGGATTTCGCCCGACCCCGTCGGCGAGGCGAGCGGCATACCAGCAGCCTTCTACTTCCTCCCAGCCGATCCACGCGAGAAGACACCGATGCTCACCAATCTCATTCACCTGAAGAGCCCGTTCAACCGTATGCGGCTGCGCCATAAGCTCTGGATGAAGAAGTACCCTAACAACAAAGAGAAGTTTGGCGTACCTTGGACAGGCATCGCGAACGCGACACCTGAAATCGAAGCGCTCGGGAAGCCCAAAATGGATCTTTCCAAGCTTCCGTTCGATCCGCTCGAATACGTGGAGCATCTCGACGAGCTCCCGTTCGATCCAAGTATGGACCCCAGTCTCGGGCAGTAAATTGCGATGGGTCCGTCATAAAGGGGCGAAGGAAGGCGAGACGCGGGCCAATCAAAGTGCGTTGGACTGTGGGCAAGAGTCCGCGAAGCAGGTAGTCTCGAAGTGATTCGCCTTTGCGGCAGTCGTCCGCTGTAGCGGTTGTGCGTCCAATATGCGGCACATTTTTCGACGCATCCGTTTACAGTACCGCAAAGGCACCATCACACGCGGCGTAGATTGCGCTGCCGCCGGACGTTCGGCATCACAAGGGCGGCACGAAGCGAGGGGGATGATGCGGATCAGCACGGGGGAGGCAACGCCTGGATCAAGGTGGCCAACGACGCTCGCGCGCGTTCTAGCCTGTTGGTCCCTTTCGTGGCTACTCGGCATCAACACCGCCGCAGCTGCCGAAAGCGGTTTTCTCGACCCCGTAACGCTCCTGAAGCTCGGCATCGATCTCGGCATTATCGCCTTCGCAGTCGGCATGGCCATCGTGTGCCTTCGCGCCATCAAAAAAGCGCGCGTGCGTGAAGCCGCCGCAGCTGCAGAGGCCGAACGGCTATCCTTAAGTGAAAACACACTTGAGACCGTTCTTGCTGCTGAACCGCAAGCGCTTCTCACTTTGGGCGAAAACGCCGTCCCCGAACTCTTGGTCTCCAATCTACCCGGCAGCTTTGGTGTGCCACGCGAGGCCTCTCGTCTCATAGCTTTCGAGCAATGGCTTGAGGGTGTGTCGGCCGGGGATCTCGAGGCCGCCATGAAGGAGCTTGCCGAACACGGCGAACCATTCAATCTCATGCTGCGGACCAAGCGCGGGCAGTACATCGAGGCGGACGGCCGTACGGCCGGACATACGTTGGTTCTGAAGGTCCGTGACATTGCTGGTCAAAGGTCTGAACTGGCCGAACTTTCGACGAAGCACAAGGAGCTCGAAGAGCAAGTCGAAGCGCTGCGCTCTCTTCTCGCCGAAGCCAGAAAGAACCAACGCGATCATGCCGCCGCGCAGGCTCAGCTGGAGACGCCTTTAAGGACCTTCGACCGCCTTGCAACCGCGTTTGCCGTCTTCGATTCCACCCAGCGACTTGCTCACTACAACCAAGCCTATGTCGATCTCTGGCAACTAGATTCAACGTGGCTCGAGACGCGCCCGCGGGACGGTGAGATTCTCGATCGACTTCGCCAAGCCCGTCGGCTCGAAGAGCGCGCAGAGTACCGGGTATGGAAACAGGAGTGGCTCTCCTCGTATGGAACGGGCAAGCAGGTTGAAGACCGCTGGCACTTGCCGGACGGACGAATGCTTCATGTGATTGCAGATGCGAACAGCGATGGTGGCGTGACATACCTCTACGAGAATGTCACCGAACACATCGAACTGGAGAGCCGGTTCAATGCTCTGACCCAAGTACAACGTGAGACATTGGATACGTTGCGCGAGGGCGTTGCAGTGTTCGGATCAAACGGACGCCTGTGTCTCTACAATAGCGCCTTCGCTGCCATTTGGTGCCTTACGCCGAAACTACTCGACGATGAACCTCATGTGGACGAAGTCACGGCGTGGTGCAGCCTTCTCTATAACGAACCAGACCAGTGGGAGCTGACCCGAACGATCGTGACATCTATCGTGGCTGAACGGCGCCCGTATGAGGGTCAGCTAGACCGGCCCGACGGCAGTGTACTGGCGTTTGCCGCTTTGCCACTGCCTGATGGTGGGACGCTCCTTACGTACTCTGACATTACTGATTCAAAACGCGCCGAACGCGCCTTGATCGAAAAGAACGAGGCGCTCAAAACGACTGATCGTTTGAAGAGCGACTTCGTCTCGCACGTTTCATACGAACTGCGGACACCCCTCAACAGCATGCTGGGATTCGCACAGATGCTCGTCGAACCGGCCTTCGGGACCCTAACAGACAAGCAACGCGAATATGTGGATGACATTCTGTCTTCTGGAACGACGCTTCGCACCATCGTCGACGATATTCTGGATCTCGCTACGATCGACGCTGGGTCCCTGCAGCTTCAACTCGCACCGGTACGTGTGTGGTCCATTATCGAGGCCGCAAGGCAAGGCGTTGAAGAACGGCTGAAACAGAACGAGGTCACGTTAGAGATCGAGATCGAAGACGGCGTCGAAGAGGTCGTCGCGGACGCTAGCCGCGTAACGCAGATCCTCTATAATCTGCTATCTAACGCGATCGGATTCTCAGAGCCGAATTCCATAGCCCGCCTAACCTGTCGGAACGACGGTGCTATGCTCGCCTTCTCGGTGCAGGATGAGGGTCCAGGGATACCAGAGGACTTGCAAGACACCGTGTTCGACCGTTTCGAAAGCCGGACCCAAGGTTCGCGTCACCGTGGCGCGGGTCTCGGTCTATCCATCGTCAAGAGCCTCGCGGAACTACACGGAGGTACGGTTTCGCTTGAGAGCGAACCTGGGCATGGCTCCCGATTCACGGTCCTGCTACCCCTGACGCAGGACTTGGACACGCCTGAGATGGATGCAGGACCCGAACGAACCAAACGCGCCGGATGACTGAAATTTGGCGGCTCGACGGCGTCGATCTGGACCGTCTTGACCGACTTGCAAGCCGGATCGCGCTAAGCCTCAAGACGGGAGACGTTGTGACCTTGTCGGGCCCTCTGGGCGCCGGCAAAACGACGTTGGCGCGGACGCTAGTCGGCCACTTCGACCAAGGAAGCGAAGTGCCCAGCCCCACTTTCGCGTTGATCCAGCGCTATGAGACACCGAGGCTCGCGCTGAGCCACTGCGACTTCTATCGCCTCGACGACGGCGAGCTTGAAGAGCTGGGTCTAGATGATGCACTGGCAGAAGGCGCGCTGCTCATCGAATGGCCGGAGCGGGCTGCAGGCTGGCTCCCCAAGGACAGGCTCGATATCGTCTTCAACGAAACAGAGCAGTCTGAGACGCGAACGCTCGTCCTGACCGGTCATGGGGACTGGGCTGGAAGGCTGCACCGGCTCCGGGCGCTGGCCGGCTTTCTCGACCGCACCGATTTCGCCGCGGCTGACGCGCGCTATCTACAGGGGGACGCTTCAGCGCGCGGTTATGCGCGGCTTGTTCTTCCCGACAAGCAGGCGGTACTGATGAACGCGCCCCGACAACCGGACGGCCCCCCCATGCGTGACGGAAAGCCCTATAGCGCGCTCGTGCACCTTGCTGAGGATGTAAAACCCTTCGTCGCTGTCGCAGAGGCTTTGCGGGCGCTCGGCTTCGCCGCACCGGAAATCGAAGCCTTCGATCTGGAAAAAGGCTTCATCGTGCTCGAGGACTTCGGCGACTGCGTCTTCAAAACAGCCATGGCGCGCGGACGAAGCCAAGCCGAACTTTGGACTCGCGCCGTTGACGTTCTGCTGGCTCTGAGCGACGCGCCCCCCAGTGCCGCGCTGCCTGTCCCTGGGACTAGCCCATACATCCTCCCTGAGTTCGATGCCGAAGCGATGCTGATCGAGGCTTCCCTGATCGTGGAGTGGCTCTGGCCAGCCAGCCATGGAAAGGAGCTGCCGCAGGACGTGCGGGCGGAGTTTGAGTCCCTGTGGCGCCCGCACCTGGAAGCCGCGGCGCAAGCCGATCCTGGCTGGGTCCTCAGGGACTTTCATTCACCGAATTTGATGGATTTGGCAGACCGCGAAGGGATCCAGAGCGTCGGTCTCCTAGACTTTCAGGACGCACTCCGTGGCCCTGTCGCCTATGACCTTGTGTCTCTCCTTCAAGACGCACGGCTGGACGTTCCCGAAGCGCTTGAACGGGTCGAACTCGACCGGTACTGTGCGGCCCGTGCGGCACGGGGTGGGACATTCTCAAGCGATGATTTTCGGACGCTTTACGCCACGCTCGGCGCACAACGGAACTCAAAGGTGCTCGGCATCTTCACCCGCTTGGCCAAGCGCGACGGAAAGCGCGCTTACCTTGCACACATGCCGCGCGTGGCCCGTTATTTGGAGCGGAACCTGGCTCACGCGGCACTCGCTGATTTGCGAGACTTCTATGCACGGGCCTTCCCAACCGCGGAGCAGCTCCCGCCACCGTCGCTCTAGGAGGAAGCTACAATGACCCCGGTTCGAAAAGCGATGGTGCTTGCCGCGGGCTTCGGCGAACGTATGCGCCCACTCACCAATACAATGCCAAAACCACTCGTTCCTTTGATGGGACGCACACTGATCGATCATGTGCTCGACCGCCTCAGTGACGCAGGAGTCGAGTCGGCTGTGGTCAATGTGCACTATCTCCCCGAGCAGATCGAAGCACACATGGCCGCTCGCGCGGACCGCGGGCCAAAGACGGTTATCTCTGACGAGCGAGAGGAATTACTGGATACGGGAGGCGGCGTCGCCAAGGCACTGCCTTTGCTCGGGGAGGGCCCATTCTTCGTCCACAACTCGGACTCGGTCTGGAGCGAGGGCGTGACACCCGCATTACCTCATATGTCACGCCATTGGAATCCGCAGCTGATGGACTGTCTCTTGCTGCTGGCTCCTCTCTCGACGAGCATCGGTTATAGCGGGCGCGGCGATTTTGACATCAGCCCCGAGGGACACATCTCGAGACGCGGCGAACGGCAAGTTGTCCCCTTTGCATTTGCCGGCGTATCAGTTTGCTCGGCCGAAATCTTCAAAGATATCCCTGAAGGCCCCTTCTCGCTGAACCTGCTATGGGACCGTGCGCTCGCAGAACAGCGGCTCTACGGTGTGCGATTGGACGGCCGCTGGATGCATGTGGGTACGCCCGAAGCCCTCACAGAAGCTGAAGCATTGTACGAGCACGAGGGTGCGTGAGGGAGACGCGTGCCCGAGCCCCGCGTACAGCCGCGCCTCTATACAATCCCGCCTTCGGCGCCCTTCCTGACGACCCTGGCAAGAGCAGTCCTTGCCGGTGATCTACCGCAACCGGGCGGCACCAAGCCTCGTCAGTTCGACCTGCCGAATACCACAATCTATCTGCCGACGCGGCGGGCGGCGCGCACCCTGCGCGAGGCGTTCCTCGAGGAGTCCGGCGGCAAGGCCCTGCTGCTGCCCCGCATCCTAGCCTTGGGGCACACTGACGAAGACGAGGCGTCAATTCTCGCCGCCGATCAGCTGGCAGGTCCCGATAGCGATCCGGGCACGGCTGCAATTGAGCCGATGGCTCGGCTGATCGCATTGACCCGCATGATCCAGGCGTGGGCGCGAGGCGCGGCCGAGGCGGGCCCAGTCGGGCTTGCAGGGCCGCTTCCCGTGACGCCCGCCCAAGCTACGAGCCTCGCCTCTAACCTCGCGGCACTCATGGATCGCGCGCAGTCCGAGGAGGTCGATCTCAGCTCGCTTGAAAGACTTGTCCCTGAGGAACTCGCAGCGCATTGGGCGGAGACGGTCGCCTTCTTGTCTATCGTCACCGAGCAGTGGCCGGCCTACCTCAAAGATATCGGCCTTGTCTCGCCGGTCGAGCGGCGCAGCCGGCTGATGGCACAGGAAACTGAGCGGCTTGCGGGTGGTTCGCCGCATCCTGTTATTGCCGCGGGCTCCACAGGCACGGTACCCGCGACGGCGCGGCTTCTGGAAGCAATTGCCAATCTCCCGAACGGGGCAGTGGTCCTGCCTGGCCTGGATCTCCTCCTTGATGCAGAAAGCTGGGAGATGCTCCGGCACCACCCCGAACACCCGCAAGCGGGTATGGCTGAGCTTCTAAGGAAGTTGGGCGCAACGCGCGAAGAAGTGACCTTCGTACCCAGGAGCAGTCCAGGACCCGCCGAGAAGGCGCGCTTGCAACTTACCAGTGAGGCGCTGCGGCCTGCCGAGACGACGGATCGTTGGCCCGCTGTCTTCGCCGTCTCGCCCGCTGAAGCTCAGTCCCTTTACACTCAGGGATTAGCCGGCGTTAGCCTCATCGAAGCTCCCACGGCTCATGACGAGGCGGAGGTCATTGCTTTGATCTTGCGATCGTGTGTCGAGCATCCTTCACGGACGGCAGCGCTCGTAACCCCCGACCGAGAGCTCGCCCGCCGTGTGGCGGCACGTCTGAAGGATTTTGACATCTTCATCGACGACTCCGCAGGGACACCAGTCCGGCGCACGCCACCCGGGGCATTTCTCGACCTGGTCCTCGCAGCCATAGAGCGCAATTTCGCGCCACCCGACCTGATGGCGCTGCTCAAACACCCGCTGACACGCCTATCCCGTCCTGCGGGCGAGATACGGCGCCTTGGACGCGTTCTCGAACGAGCAGTCTATCGGGAAGACCATCTCGGTCGTGGTCTTGCGGACGCCGCCAAGACGCTCGAGAGGCTTGGCTCGGGTGGGCCCATCACGCAAGCCGAGGCCGCAGCGGCACGAACTCTTGTCGCTTCCCTTCAGGCGGCTTTCGCGCCAATGGCGACGCTGTTTCAGGACAATGCGCTCCACAGCATAGCGACGCTGGTGACGGCGCACGTGGCGGCAGCGGAGGCCCTTGGGGCCCATGAGACAGAAGCCTTGCCGCTGTGGAGCGGCGATGCGGGCGAGGCGCTAACCGTATCCCTCTCCCGATTGATTGAAGACGGTAGCGGTTTCGAGATGACCGCGCGCGACTATCCGGCTGTCTACCGAACCCTTCTCGCAGGGCAAACCGTCCGACCTTCGCGCCCTGCCCACCCCCGGCTATCTATCTGGGGCCAGTTGGAGGCGCGACTGCAGCAGCCCGATCTGATGGTCTTGGGAGGGCTGAATGAAGGCACTTGGCCGAAGCCGCAAGAGGCAGATCCTTGGCTCAGTCGGCCCATGCGTGAAGAGCTCGGGCTGTCGCCGCCGGAGCGGCGCATCGGTCTTGCGGCCCACGACTTTGCCCAGGCGCTGGGTGCGAAGTCCGTCGTTTTGAGCCGCGCGCTGAAAGTCGAAGGCGTACCAACTGTCCCCTCGCGCTGGCTGCAGCGGCTTCAGGCCCTCACTGAGGCTACGGGGCTGACCGATTCTCTCGCCCCTAGCCAGGATTGGATCGCCTGGGCGCGCGAGCGCGACGCCGTTGAAACGTTCGAGCCCGCAAGTCCGCCTCGGCCGTGCCCGCCCGTCTCTGCGCGGCCGCGCAGCTTGAGCGTCACCCAGGTGGAGCGCTGGATTGCAAACCCCTATGAGATCTATGCGCGACACATCCTCAACCTTGTTCCGCTGGCCCCGCTTGGAGCCGAACCGGACATAGCGATGCGCGGTTCCGTCTTTCACGCGATCCTTTGCCGGTTCACTGCGGCATATCCCGACTCGCTGCCAGACGACATTGAGGCCGTACTCACGGAGATCGGCGAGCGCATCTTCGACACCCTAGGCGACAACGCCAGCCTGCGTGCGTTCTGGCGATCCAGCTTCCATCGTTTCGCCGCATGGTTCGCAGCATCGGAACCGGGTCGCCGCGCGCATGTCACGGAGTCGCTTGCGGAAGTGCCCGGGGCACTGGTGTTGCCTTCAGGCTTTCGATTGACCGCCCGCGCCGACCGCATCGACACAACGGACAGCGGGTCCCTAGTCATCTACGACTACAAGACCGGCAGCCCGCCAAACCAAGGTCACGTCGCGGAACTCTATCGGCCACAGCTGCCGCTCGAGGCAGCGATTGCGCAAGGCGGCGGCTTTGGCGAACTGGGTCGCCGCGATGTCGGCGGACTCGCCTACATCCATATTTCGGGCCGCGGTGACGGCGGCGCCGAGCAAGCTGCCAGCAAAGTTGGTCCGGAAGTCCTCGCCGCAGTTGCGCTCGAACAGCTCGAAGCGTTGATCGCTCGATTCAACAAGGCCGATACGCCATACGAGGTTAAGCGCCGCGCAAATGCCGCCTTCGCACCGGCTTACCGATTTGACGCGTATGCGCAACTGGCACGCGTGGCTGAATGGCTAGCCGAGGGCGAAGGAACATGAGCGGTCGGTCGGAACTCGTTCAAACCGCGGACGCTAACCAAGCGCGTGCCGCCGAGCCCAACGCGTCCGTCTGGGTTTCTGCTAACGCTGGGACCGGCAAAACGGCCGTACTCGTAAGACGCTTCCTGCGACTCTTGCTGGCGGGCGTCTCACCTGAATCCATCTTGTGCCTCACGTACACAAAGACCGCCGCCGCCGAAATGCAGAACCGCCTGCTCAAGACGTTGTCGGGCTGGGCGCTGATGCCAGAGCCTACGATGCGCGAACAACTCGGCAAGGTTCTCCGTCAACCCTTTGGCGACGAGGACATAAGGACGGCGCGGCGCCTATTTGCGCGAGTGCTTGAGGCACGTGGCGGGCTGAAGATCTACACGATCCATGGCTTCTGTGAACGGCTGCTGCAGCGCTTCCCCTTGGAGGCAAGCGTCACCCCAAATTTTGCGGTGCTCGATGAGACAGACGCCGCACGCCTACGCGACGAAGCTTTCGATTCTGTTGCGATAGAGGCGGCGTCTGCGCCGGATGGCCCGCTCCCGCGCGCGCTGACCGAGGTCGTCGCCTTGACGAGTGAAGACCAGTTTCGCGCCGTCGTCGGCGAAATTCTCGCAAAGCGTGCGGAGCTCGCGCGAATTGTGCGGCAGCACACTGGACGATCGCCGGTACCGAACTGGCCTTCCGCAGAAACCGAGGCGCTGAAGTCCTTCTTTGGTGTTGCCGATGCGAACGAAGATTCGCTCGTTGCTGCACAGAGCGCCGTTCTTTCAGATCAACACATTGACGCGATGCTCGCCGCTATCGGTGAGTTCGGCAGCACGAACGACGATCAGCGAACTAAGGTCGCGTTGCGGAACGCACGGCAACTTGCCGGACAGAACCGCGCGGCGGCGTTCGAACCAATGTTCTTGACGAAGGACGGCAAGCCACGCTCACGCCTTTGCAGTGCTGGCATGAAGAAGCACGCCGCCGATATCGTGACGAAGCTTCAAGAAGCAAAGACTGACTGGCTAGACATTCGCAACGACCTTGCTGAATTGCGCGTGGTTGAAGCAACCGGTGCTGTGCTGACATTCGCCGACGCTGTGCTGAGCAGGTATGAGACTGCAAAGCGGCGCGAAGCCGCCCTCGATTATGACGATCTCATCGTCAAGACACTCGACCTTCTGTCTCGGAGCAACGCGGCCGCTTGGGTTCTCTACAAGATTGACGGTGGCATCGACCACGTCCTTGTTGACGAAGCCCAGGATACGAACCCAGAGCAATGGTCAATTGTCCAGGCGCTGGCTGAGGAGTTCTTCGCAGGCGTGAGTGCGCGACCGCAGCCCCGCACCCTGTTTGCCGTGGGCGATGAAAAACAATCGATCTATAGCTTCCAAGGCGCCAACCCTGTGCGCTTCGGCGAAACTGGGCGTCATTTCCGTTCCGTGGCGAAAGCGGCGGAGATGCCCTGGTACGATGTCCCGCTCAATGTATCTTTCCGGTCCACGGTTCCCGTGCTGGATGCTGTCGATCGTGTCTTCGCTCAGGATGACGCGGCGCGCGGGCTTACGTTCCTCAACGGAACGGTGATCGAGCACTATGCGGCGCGGCAGGGGCAGGCTGGGCTGGTCGAAGTCTGGGACGTCGAAAAAACGGCACCACCCGCAGACAGCGCGCCTTTCGAACCTTGGAACGAGGACGAGAGTGGCACAGACGCGCTGGAGACCCTGTGTCAGCGGCTCGCCGCACAGATCCGGCACTGGCTCGATACGGGAGAGAAACTAGAGTCCCGGGATCGTCCGATCCGCGCAGGCGACATCCTCATTCTCGTACGCCGGCGAGAGCCATTCACCGCTCCAATGATCCGCGCACTCAAGCGAGCCGGCATCCCCGTTGCCGGGGCAGACCGTATGCGCCTACTGGAGCAGCTTGCGGTGCAAGACCTTATGGCTCTTGCGGATGTTCTACTAATGCCCGAAGACGACTTGTCGTTGGCAGTTGTACTGCGGAGTCCGCTTTTCGGTCTCGATGAGGCCGCTCTGTTCGATTTGGCCTACGGGCGCAGGGGCTCGCTCTGGTCCGCCCTACTCGCCAAAGCGGAAGACGACACGCGGTTCACGAAAGCGGCCACCGAGTTGCGTCGACTTCTGGGCCGGGCCGATACGATGCCGCCCTTCGAATTCTACACCTCGCTCTTAGGCAGTCAGTCCATGCGCAAGCGCATGCTGACCCGGCTCGGGCCCGAAGCTGCCGAAGCTATCGATGAGTTCTTAGATGCGGCACTGGCCTACGAACGCGAGGCCGCGCCTTCACTTCAAGGATTCATAGCGACCCTGCGTGAGGGCGATATCGACGTCAAACGCGATATGGACCAAGACCGCGATGAAGTGCGCATCATGACAGTGCACGGAGCAAAAGGTCTGCAAGCCCCGATCGTCATCATGCCCGACACATGCTCGGTCCCGCGTCGTCAGAGACTGCAGATCTACCTCGTACCTCGTGGAGGCGCTACTGGAGGTGCCCCGAATCATCTGATTTGGCCACCCGCAGGGCATTCTGGCGTGCCCGGTCTCGCCAACGCAAAGACGGCCGTGGCGCAAGCGGAGCAGGAAGAGTACAGGCGGCTGCTCTATGTCTGTATGACACGCGCAGAGGATCGGCTCTATGTGTGCGGCTGGCAAGGCGTGCAGCGGCGCAGCGAGGGCTGCTGGTACGATCTGATAGACCGGGGCCTGAGTCCTTATCTAGCGGCCGCGGAAGATTGGCAGGGGCGCGTCGTCCATCGCATGTCGTGTTCGCAGGAAGGAGCGCCGCAAAAGGATGGGGTCGCGCCCATCCGAGGCGCGCCGGTCCCCCTACCCGACTGGGCGCGAACACCTGCGCCACAGGAACGGCATGGCGCCAAGCTCTCTCCCTCGCGACTTGCCCTGGATGCCACGGGCGAGAGCCCGTTCGGTGCCGAACTGCCGCCGCTTGGGCCCACGGCGCTGGCCCAAGACATGCGCTTCGTGCGCGGCCGGCTGATCCATTCCCTGCTGCAGTATTTGCCGCAGGTTGCGCCGGACAAGCGCGCACAAGCAGCGGAACGCTTTGTGACGTCGCGTGGCGAGATGCTCTCCGAGGAGGCGCGAGAAGCCATTGTTTCAGAGTCCCTCACCATTGTTGGGGATCCGCGCTTCGCACCGGTCTTTGCGCCTACGAGCCTTGCTGAGGTGCCCGTGGTGGCGCGAATTGGAGTGGGAGACAGCGCAGTCGAGCTGGAGGGGCAGATCGACCGTCTCGCCATATTGGAGAGCGGGTTGCTGATATTGGACTACAAGACGAACCGGCCGCCGCCCGAGAGGGAGGAGGACGTGGCGCCTGCCTATATTGGG
The DNA here is from genome assembly GCF_058506495.1 of Methyloceanibacter sp. NCBI lineage: Bacteria > Pseudomonadati > Pseudomonadota > Alphaproteobacteria > Hyphomicrobiales > Hyphomicrobiaceae > Methyloceanibacter > Methyloceanibacter sp. Next base: position 88,347 of record NZ_JBZMXT010000001.1, read on the forward strand.
CAGTTGGCCGCTTACAGGCTCGCTCTCCGGGGCATGTTTCCCGGTCAACCCATCCGGGCTGCACTTCTATGGACCGACGGGCCTCACCTCATGGAGATCTCTTCAACTTTGCTTGACGCGTCCGAAAACGAAATCTTGCAAGCGCGGCGGCCTTGACGCCTCTGAGGGCCGCACCTAGGTTCCGGGAGCAACAGACGAGCTGGCCGGATGCGCTGGCTGGCGATGAGGAGAGACGATCGATGGCGACCGACAAGGTTTCAGACGACACGTTCGAGGCAGAAGTTCTTAAGTCTTCCACGCCAGTTGTAGTGGATTTTTGGGCCGAGTGGTGTGGCCCCTGCCGTCAGATCGCGCCTGCGCTGGAAGAGATTGCTCAGGACCTCGGTGACAAGGTGAAGATCACAAAGCTCAACATCGACGAGAACCCCGACGCGCCCGCGAAGTACAATGTTCGGGCTATTCCCACGCTGATCATCTTCAAGGATGGCGAGGTCGTCGATACGCTCCGCGGCGCCTATCCCAAGAACCAACTCGCGGCTTGGATCGGTGGCGCTGTGGACGGGTTCGCATAAAGCCACTCTACGTAAGTTTAGCGGCCCGAATGGAGCCTGAGAACGTGACCCGCAAGATACAGCGATCCGCATAAGAGGACGCGCACGGGCTCTTCTCCCGACGCCGAGCGCCGCAAGGCCTCCTGAACGCTGTGCGCGGGCACAGCATCGAACCCTGCACTCTTCGCAACCTCTGCCAATTCGGCCGCATCGAAGGCATTTGCCTCCCCCGGGATTGGCACCGTGTAGATGCGTTCTGCAAGCCCGTTGAACGGGGCAATGAAGCGATGCGCGTCCTTCGTATCCATCATGCCCCAGATCACATGCACGGGCCGTGGGACGCGCTCATCGAGTGCGGCTAGCGTGTCTGCAACCGCCTGCCCTCCAGCCTCATTGTGACCGCCGTCCAGCCAGATTTCCGTGCCTTCGCTCGCGTAGGCATGAAGGGTGCCAACAGACAAGCGTTCAAGCCGCGCAGGCCAGTATGCGTTCGTCACACCGGCCTCGATCGCCTGTTGGGCGAGCGTATCGCCGAACACCACGCTAGCGGCAGCAATCGCAACGCCCGCGTTGTCAATTTGATGTCGGCCGGCTAGGCGCGGCAGCGGCAAGTCTAGCAATCGCGATGCTGTCTGAAAGATCAATCGTGCTTGCTGCTCGTGGGCATCGAAATCGCGCCCAGCGACATGCAACGGCGCGCCAACCTCTGCCGCGCGGGCCTCGATGACTTCGAGGGCTTCGGGTTCCTGGCGACCGACAATGCATGGCACCTCAGGCTTTAGGATGCCCGCCTTTTCGGCAGCGATTTTGGGAAGCGTATCACCAAGAAACGACACATGGTCGATAGCGATAGGGGTGATGATCGTGAGCGCCGGTTTCTTGACCACGTTCGTCGCATCGAGACGCCCGCCCAAGCCTGTCTCAAGCAAGAGCAAGTCGGCCGGCGCCTCAGAAAATGCCAAGAATGCCGCTGCCGTCGTGATCTCGAAAAGCGTGATCAGCGCACCGCCATTGGCTGCCTCGGTGCGTTCCAGACAATCGACGAGGCGTTCCTCGCTGATCGGCGATGCGCCACCCGGCCCTGCCAGCACGATGCGTTCGTGGAAGTCCACTAAATGGGGCGAAGTGTATACGTGCACCTGCTTCGAGAGCGCCTCAGAGATCGCACGCACGAAGGCCAGTGTTGAGCCTTTGCCGTTGGTGCCGGCGATGTGTACGACGGGCGGCAGCTTGTCCTGCGGATTTCCAAGCCGATCCAGAAGCCTCTCGATGCGTCCGAGAGACAAATCGATCGACTGCGGATGGAGCGATTTCAGCCGCTCCAGAAGCGTCGAGCTCACAACCTCGGATGGGTCGGGCATCGCGCCGCGAGCACTATCGGGGAGAGTGGTCAATCCTCTATCGGCCTTATCGAAGGTACCTTGTTTCAGGTGCCTAGCATGGCCCGTCTTGATCGAAGGGGCCAGCCCGACGCAACTTATGCATTATGAGATGTTTGTTGATTAGCGCCAGTGGTTGGAGCTTGGGCCACGACTTTTCCAGCCTCCGGCTCCTCGCGATCGCTTCTATCAAGCCCGTTCCCGCTTGGCCTTGCAGGATCACTTTCCGCATCCGCCGTAGACTGCTCGATCGCTGAACCGTTGTCAGCGGGTCGATGCGTGATCGCTTCTGCCTCATCGTCGACCGCAACATCCTGGCGGCGATGAAGAAGCAGATTGCACAGGCGCGCCAACGTGGCGCGCAGATCATGGCGGTGGATCACCATATCAACCATGCCGTGTTCCAATAGATACTCCGAACGCTGGAATCCGGCGGGAAGTTGCTCTCGGATTGTTTGCTCGATCACGCGCGGCCCTGCGAAGCCGATTAGCGCGCCCGGTTCGGCAATATGAATATCGCCGAGCATGGCGTAGGAAGCGGTCACCCCGCCCGTGGTCGGGTTGGTGAGAACCACGATATAGGGAAGCGCGGCCTCCCGCAGCTCCTGCACGGCGACTGTCGTGCGTGGCATCTGCATGAGCGAGAGGATTCCTTCTTGCATGCGCGCGCCCCCTGACGCCGCAAAAAGAATAAAGGGGGCGTTTCGCACCAGCGCCGCACGCATTGAGGAAATGACCGCCTCCCCGGCGGCTGTACCCAAGGAGCCACCCATGAAGTCGAAATCTTGAACGGCCGCAACGACGGTATCACCGTGTAGCTTGCCAAGCCCTGAGTGAAGAGCGTCATTCAGCCCTGTCTTGCTTCGGGCATCTTTCAGGCGATCCGTATAGCGGCGCTCGTCGCGAAACTTGAGGGGATCGTAAGGTACGTCCGGCAAATGCAGCGGGGCATACTTCCCATCGTCGAATAGCGCCTTGAGACGAGCGGGCCCGGTCATGCGCATGTGGAAATTAGACCCGGGCACGACGAACTGATTGGCCTCGAGATCCTTGTAATAGATCATCTGCCCAGTCTCGGGACATTTGACCCACAGATTATCCGGTATTTCCTTCTTCCGAAGGAAACTGCGGATTTTGGGTCTGACGACGCTATTGATCCAGTTCACTGGTCCAACTCTCTACGCTGCTACCGTTCTAGATCGCCGGGGCTTCCGCGCGCCGGCGGAGCGGCTCTGAAAGATACTCGACAAGCCCCAGGAGTTTAGGTTTCGTCTCCGCTGTCGCTCGCTCGTTCTCGTCAAGTGTGCTCCCAATCGTCGCAACCAGGGCCGACCCGACAACCACACCCTCTGCAAGTGCCGCCAGATCGCGGACTTGCTCGGGGGTCTTGACCCCAAAACCGATCGCGATGGGCAGGTCGGTATGGGCCTTGATACGGGCCACATGCGCACCAACCGACGAGACATCAGGCGCGGCGGTACCGGTGATCCCGGCGATTGAGACATAGTAGACAAAACCGGAGGTGTTCGCGAGCACGGCGGGAAGACGCCGCTCGTCGGTCGTCGGAGTTGCTAACCTAATGAAGTTTAAAGCTCTTTCGGCAGTAACAGGACGGAGTTCCTCGTCTTCCTCAGGCGGCATATCCACGATAATCAGCCCATCGACACCCGCCTCGCTCGCATCAGTCACGAAGCGGTCGACGCCATAGACATAGATCGGATTGTAGTAGCCCATGAGCACGATCGGGGTGGAAGTATTCTCGGTCCTGAAGTCGCGAACCATGGCCAGGGTCTTCTTCATCGTCTGACCAGCCTTCAAGGCCCGAAGCGACGAAGCTTGAATGGCCGGGCCGTCAGCCATCGGGTCGGAGAACGGCATGCCGAGCTCGACAATATCTGCGCCGGCCCCTGGAAGACCCTTCAAGAGCGACAACGACGTGTCGTAGTCCGGATCGCCCGCCGTAATGAATGTAACGAGCCCGCCTCGCCCCTCCGCTTTGAGCTTTGCGAACGTTTGGTCTATCCGCGTCATACCTACATTTCCATCGAGAGGTGCTCGGCAACCGCAAAGATGTCTTTGTCGCCGCGACCACACATGTTCATGACCAACAAATTGTCTTTCGAAAGCTGGGGCGCAATCTTCTGCACATGAGCTAGCGCGTGAGACGGTTCAAGCGCTGGGATGATCCCTTCGAGTTTGGTGCAGAGTTGGAAAGCCGCAAGCGCTTCCTTGTCGGTTACGGCCACGTATGTGACGCGACCGCTATCCTTAAGCCATGAGTGTTCAGGCCCAACGCCCGGGTAGTCGAGCCCGGCCGAAATAGAGTGACCTTCAAGGATTTGGCCATCATCGTCCTGGAGCAAATACGTTCTGTTGCCGTGCAGAACTCCTGGCTCACCGCCCGTCATAGACGCTGCGTGACCATTGGGTACATCGAGCCCATGACCTCCTGCCTCGACGCCATATATCTTCACAGAGCGGTCATCCAGAAATGCATGAAACAAACCCATCGCATTGGACCCGCCGCCGATGCAGGCCACGAGCGTGTCAGGTAAACGCCCTTCGCGCTCCATCATCTGCTCGCGCGTTTCCTTTCCGATCACCGACTGGAAGTCTCTGACCATCGCCGGATAGGGGTGCGGCCCCGCCACAGTGCCGATAATGTAGAAAGTGTCGTGCACATTCGCGACCCAATCGCGCAACGCATCGTTCATGGCATCCTTTAGCGTGCCGGAACCGGACGTGACCGGATTGACCTTTGCCCCAAGTAGCCGCATCCGGAAGACATTTGGCTTCTGACGCTCAATGTCCGTGGCGCCCATGTAAATTTCGCATGGGAGCCCAAAACGAGCGGCCACCGTCGCCACAGCGACGCCATGCTGCCCGGCGCCCGTCTCGGCAATGATGCGAGTCTTGCCCATGCGCTTCGCGAGTTGGATCTGCCCCAGACAATTATTGATCTTGTGGGAACCGGTATGGTTGAGCTCGTCACGTTTGAAGTAGATCTTGGCGCCGGCAAAGTGCTCGGTAAGCCGCTCAGCGAAATATAGCGGGCTCGGACGCCCCGAATAATGGGTATTTAGAGAATCGAGTTCTGCTTGAAAGGCCGGGTCGGACTTGGCCTCGTTATAGGCCTGTTCCAGGTCCAAGATCAGTGGCATGAGCGTCTCGGCCACATAGCGTCCGCCGAACAGGCCGAAATGGCCGTGGTCGTCCGGCCCACTGCGATAGGTATTCAATGCATCGGTCATTGTGCTCATGATGCTTTCTTCTGTTTTGGCGCGGCCTCGCGGACCGCGTGAACGAACTGATTGATAAGAACTGAATCCTTCTCGCCAGGCGCCGTCTCAACGCCAGACGAAACGTCGACGAGCGCCGCACCCGACTGGCGAATGGCCTCGGCAACATTGTCAGCATCCAGACCGCCTGAGAGCGCGAACGGCGCCGCTGCCGCCTCCAGAATTGCCCAGTCGAAAGACAAGCCGTTCCCACCGGGTAGCTCTGAGCCCGGGGGCGCCTTTGTATCGAAGAGGATTCGATCCGCCACGGCACTATAACGTTCCGCAGCCGCTACCTCCCAGGCATCAGAGACGGGGACAGCCTTGAAAACGGTCAAACCGGCTCGCGTCTTGATTGCGCCCACGCGTTCTGGCGTCTCAGCGCCGTGCAGTTGGAGAACGTCCGGCCGAACGTTGGCAACAATTCGGTCGACCAGATCATCGTCCGGGTCGACCACGACCGCGACTGTTCTGGCACGCCTACCTACGGCGCCGGCTAAATCGACCGCATCCGGAACTGTGAGATTACGCGGACTCTTGGGGAAGAAGACGAATCCCACAAACTCGGCGCCAGCGCTGATGGCGGCTTCGAGGATGGCAGGCGTCCGCACGCCGCAGATTTTAACTTCGACAGTCACGTGGGCTCTTCATAAGGGTTGTGACACGAGGGGCACCCGATAGCGGGGTCCAAGGCGGCGTTCACCCTATGAAATCCAAGCGCCTAAGTCCATCGCACCGCAATATAGGGCTTACCGATCAACGCGCTGGCGCCAGCGATAGCCTGCGACACCCGCCCAGATCGCTTCCAGCACCCCAAAAGGCCAAGCGCCCTGCAAGAACCCATACGCCGACCCGAGGAGACAGGCAAACGCGAATGCGAGGATAAACCAGGGGCTGCGGTCTTCTAGGGCGTAGGTGACCAGCATCGCCGTCACAGCAAAGAGACCAAAGCCAGTCAAAAAGTCCATTGAGGCACGCCTATTCGGCGGGGATCTGAGGCCGCTGCTGAGACGCGTTGACCGATTCCAGCTCGCGCTCCAAGCGATCCGCCTGGCGACGCCAGTCTCGTGCCTCGCGGGCTTCGGCGCGAGCTGTACGACGCCATTTTCCCTGACTTAGCCAGGAGGCGAATCCGCCGATTAGCAGGCCCAGAGCAAAGGCGCAAAGCAGAAATAGAAACAGAGGCGCCTCGACTATGTAACCCTGCTCACCGCCAAATGGATCGAGAATGAGTTCGGCTGGGCTACGATTGACAACGGCAAGGGCGATCAACGCCAGGCCGAGCGGGATAACGACAAGTCCCAAAACGAGCTTCCGGGTCACGTCTCGATCCTCGAGAGGCCCGTCAAGAGCCACACGCAGTTCGCGCTAAGCGCTCCCCTGATTGGTTTCGGGGTTGAGGCGTTCGCGCAATTCCTTGCCTGTCTTGAAGAAAGGCACATACTTGTCCTCAACGAAGACCGTATCGCCTGTACGCGGGTTACGACCCTGACGTGCCGCGCGATGCTTCACGGTGAAGGCCCCAAAGCCGCGCAGTTCAACACGGTCCCCGCGCGCCAAGGCGCCCGTTATCTCGTCGAGAATGATATTGATGATGCGCTCAACATCACGATGAAACAAATGCGGATTGGCGGCGGCCACCCGCTGAATCAGTTCAGACTTTATCATTGGCACGCCCCGAACGAACCGCAGACCAGTCTTGCTGCGATCCATGCCCCACTAATTTGAAACAGGGTGCCAAACCGAGACAAGACCGTCAAGTTCAAGTACTGCGGTCGCCTCGTCCAGCCATGCGGAAACACTGCTGCCAGAAAGACCAAATGCGGTCGCTACAGTATCAGCAGCAAGACCAAGAAAGCCCGTATCCTCGGTAGCCGGCTTCCATTGTCGAACTCTCAAGCCCGTCTGGACGCCGCGTTCCTTTACAAGCCAAGCGCGAGCAGCACGCTCATCCCCGATCTGATCCGCAAGAAGGTATTCGACCGCCTGACGTCCCGAATAGATGCGTCCCTTGGTTAGTCCTGGAACCGCATCTGGCCGAATCTCGCGACGCGTCTTCACCAGGCCTACGAACCAATCCATGGCGTCGTTGACCATCTCTTCGGTGACCTCGCGGGCCTCCTCGGTCGTCGGCTCGAAAGGACTGGGCACGGCTTTCAGGGAACCGCTCTTCACATCCTCGAACTGAATACCCAGGGTCTTCATCAGCTCAGTCACATTGGCCCATTGGAAGACCACGCCAACGGAGCCCGTGATTGTGTTGCCGTAGACGAAAATCCTGTCAGTCGCGAGGGCGACGATGTAGGCAGCAGAGGTCGCGAGAGTCCCGCAGGTTGCAACCACGGGTTTCTTCTCAGACAGGCGGCGGATCGCGTCGTAGAGCGCTTCTCCCCCGGTGGTCGTCCCGCCAGGACTATTGACCTCGACAATCACCGCCTTGACTTGGCTGGCCTTGCCGACCCGATCGATGAGGTCGATCATCTTTCGGTCGTTTGTGATCACACCATTGATGCTAATCCGCGCCACGTGCGGCAAAATCCCGCCCGAGCCGCCCGTTTGTGAGGTCCCCATGAGAAGCGACCCCAGAAACAGCACCGCGAGTAGCACGGCGGCGATGCGCCACACGGAAACACGGCGCTTGAGGCGGCGTCGTTCGACTACGCGTTCTACGTCAAGGCTCATATGTTGCGACTCGAGTATTGCCGCTTAGGGCACATCTACGCGGATTGCGACTTGTGTTCAAAAAGGGGTGGGCCGCAGTTTAATCGACTACGGCCCGAGAGACATCGAAAATCTGGCGCCTGTGAGGCGCGCGAACTCACGAGTCCGCCGAGGGCTCGTCCGTGTCCTCGCTGCTCGCCGCTGACTTGGCTGCGCGCTTGGACTTGGGCTTTGGCGCCGCCTCAGCTTCCGCGTCGGCTGCTGTCTCTGCTGCTTCTTCTTCAGGTCCCTCGTCGCCATCCTTGGCCTTGTTGAGGGCTGCGCCGAGAATATCGCCGAGTGAGGCGCCGGAATCGGTCGAGCCGTATTGGGCCACCGCTTCCTTCTCCTCGGCAATCTCCAACGCCTTGATGGACGCAGAGATCTTTCGGGCCTTCTGATCGACTTGCGTCACCACGGCATCGAACTTCTCGCCGACACCGAAGCGATCGGGACGTTGTTCCGAGCGATCGCGAGACAGGTCGGAACGGCGGATGAACGTCGTCAAATCGTGATCGAGGAGCTTGGCCTCAATACCATTGTCCTTCACAGCCGTGACCTCGCAAGTCACACGTGCGCCCTTGCCAAGCTTCTCGGAAGAAGCTGCGCCTTCGAATGGATCGGCGCTGAGTTGCTTGATGCCTAGGCTAATGCGTTCCTTGTCTGAGTCGGCCTCCAAAACGACCGCCTTCACAGTGTCACCCTTCTTGTAGTCCTTGAGGGCTTCCTCCCCGGACTTGGACCAGTCCAAATCCGATAGATGGACCATGCCGTCGATCCCGCCATCCAGGCCTACGAATAGACCGAACTCGGTGATGTTGCGGATCTGACCCTCGATCTCGGTGCCCGGCTGGTGCGCTGCCGCAAAGGCAACCCAAGGGTTTTCCTGGGTCTGCTTTAGACCGAGCGAGATCCGACGCTTGTCGGGATCGACCTCCAGAACTTGGACTTCAACCTCCTGGCTCGTGGAAATGATTTTGCCAGGATGAATGTTCTTCTTTGTCCAACTCATCTCGGAGACGTGGATCAGACCCTCGACCCCAGGCTCTAACTCAACGAATGCACCGTAGTCGGTGATGTTGGTGACCGTGCCGGTGAAGCGCGCCTCAATTGGGTACTTGGCGGCGATGCCTTCCCATGGATCTGCCTCAAGCTGCTTGATTCCGAGGCTGATGCGCTGCGTGTCCGGGTTTATACGGATGATTTGTACCTTCACCGTATCGCCAACGTTGACGATCTCGCTCGGGTGGTTGACACGCCGCCACGCCATATCGGTGACGTGGAGCAAGCCGTCGATGCCGCCGAGATCGATGAAGGCGCCGTAGTCGGTGATGTTCTTCACAACGCCGTCGACGACCTGACCTTCCTGAAGGCGCGAAACAATCTCGCCGCGCTTCTCAGCGCGAGACTCTTCCAGAACAGAGCGTCGTGACACAACAATATTGCCGCGGCGCCGGTCCATTTTGAGGATCTGGAAAGGCTGCGGAGTGTTCATTAGAGGGCCGACATCGCGGATCGGGCGAATATCAACCTGGCTGCCAGGGAGGAAAGCCACAGCACCGTCGAGGTCGACAGTGAAGCCGCCCTTGACGCGATTAAAGATAACGCCTTCGACCTTCTCATTCGCCTTGTACTTCTCCTCAAGACGGACCCAGCTTTCTTCGCGGCGGGCCTTCTCGCGTGACAACACTGCCTCGCCGGCTGCGTTCTCGACACGCTCGAGATAGACGTCGACTTCGTCGCCTTCCGAGAGCGTGGAGGGGGCGCCGGCGACGCCAAATTCTTTCAGGGGGACACGGCCCTCTGTCTTCAGGCCTACGTCGATAATCGCGACATCTTTCTCGATGCTGACGACAGTTCCTTTGACCACACTGCCTTCCACAAGCGCTGCGCCGGTCAGAGATTCCTCGAGAAGCGCTGCGAACTCGTCGTGGCTGGGCTGGCTGATGCTGGTCTGCGGTTCGCTCATTTGTACTCCTACTCGGCGTTCGTCATTTACACGGAGCCATATGCGGCCGAACCCGAGGTTTGATATTGATGTAATGCGGGGAAGACGATTCGAGCCGTTGCCACTTGCCGTGACCCGGACCGCCTCGCTCAACCGCGCGAAAAAGTCATTCTTGCTTGCTCAAATACGACGGGCCAACGCCGATTGGGCATGACCTCAACCGGCCCGGCCCGCGCGGCTCGTCGCAGCCTCGATCAGATCGAGCGCTGCCCTGAACGCCGCGTCTATACTCAAATTTGTTGTATCGAGCAAGGCCGCGTCTGGAGCCTGTAGCAGCGGCGCGACCCCTCTGGTCGAGTCGCGCTCGTCCCGCACCCGGATGTCCGCGAGAACGGCCTCCTCGGTAACCGCTATTCCTCGGGCACTAAGCTCCAAGAAGCGGCGTGCGGCCCTCACCTCAGGAGTTGCGGTCACGAAGAGCTTCACATCCGCTTCAGGGCACACCACTGTGCCGATATCTCGACCGTCCAGCACCGCGCCGCGATCGCCCTTCGCAAAGTCACGCTGATACTGGAGAAGCACCGCCCGCACCTGGGGATGCCGAGCAACCCGGGACGCGGCCTCGCCCGCGCCAGCAGTCCGCAGTTCGGGATCCTCTAGCATTGCGAACGCAAGCTTCGCAGCCACCTCGGCCGTCGCTTCCGCATCGTCCAAATCGACGCCGCGCACCAACGCATCCCGCCCCACAGCGCGGTAGAGCAGGCCCGTGTCGAGATGTGGCAGCCCATGATGCGAAGCAACCCGCTCGGCCAATGTTCCCTTGCCGGAGGCAGCCGGCCCGTCCATCGCGATAATCATCCGAAGCGCGCTCCCAAGCTGCCCATGAGCGGGACGAAATTCGGAAAGCTCGTAGCAATCATGCGGATGTCGTCCACCACGACGGGCTCCTCTGAGGCGAAGCCCAGGGTCAAAAACGACATCGCGATCCGGTGGTCCATATGGGTCTCCACGGACCCGCCGCCGCGGACGGTTTGCGCGCCCGTTACAATGAGGTCGTCCCCCTCAATGCGCGCCGCAACACCGCAGGCCGCAAGACCAGCGGCAGCGGCGGCCAGGCGATCGCTTTCTTTGACCTTTAGTTCGCCAAGACCTTCCATCCGGGTCTCGCCCTCCGCGAAAGCGGCAAGCACGGCGAGTATAGGGTACTCGTCAATCATGGACGGGGCGCGCTCCGGCGCTACGCGAATGCCCTTCAACGCGCTTGACCGGACACGCAGATCGCCGACCGGTTCGCCCGCGGCGTCGTGCTCGTTCAAGATCTCGACGTCCGCACCCATCTCCTTCAACGTTCTCAGAAAACCGGTACGTGTGGGATTGAGCAGTATATTCGCTATCATGAGGTCTGAACCCGGGCAGACCAAAGCGGCCGCAACAAGAAATGCCGCGGAGCTTGGATCACCCGGAACGACCACATGCGCTCCGCGAAGCTCCGCATCGCCGGTCACCGTGATGGCGCGCGAGTCATCTTCGCCAATCGCGACATTCACCTCGGCGCCGAAGTATCGAAGCATGCGCTCCGTGTGGTCGCGCGTCGGAAGCGGTTCAATAACGGTCGTTTTCCCCGGCGCATGCAATCCAGCCAATAGCACTGCCGACTTCACTTGCGCGGAAGGTACGGGCAGCTCGTAGATAATCGGCAACAAGTCGTCTGTACCAACAACCGTGAGCGGCAAAGTATCCTTGTCGTCCTCCACGACCAGGCCCATTTCCGACAACGGCCTCAAGACGCGCTTCATGGGACGCCGGCAAAGAGACTCATCTCCCGTAAGAGAGACGCGCCACGGGTACCCGGCCAGCACGCCAAGCATGAGGCGACTGGCAGTGCCTGAGTTGCCAAAATCAAGAACAGTCTCTGGCGGACAGAGCCCGCCGACCCCCCGGCCCAGGATCTGAAGAGCATCTCCCTCTCGTTTCACAGAAGCACCAAGCGTTTCCATGGCGCGCGCTGTTGCCAGAACGTCCTCGGCCTCTAGCAGGCCGTCAATGCGCGTTGTCCCGGTTGCAAGACTCGCCAAGATGAGCGCGCGGTGCGAGATCGACTTATCCCCCGGAACGGTCACGTGGCCGGAAATGGCAGAGGATCGGCGAGCTGTGAGTGGCTGCTGCATAGGGGTCAGATTGCTGTTTGAGGATGTTTGATAGCTTTTGACACTACGGATGAGGCGTGGCAATGGGGAGTCACGCTTTGACTATGTTTGAGGAGAGTCATGTCGAAACCCGCACGGGGAACCAAGCGCGTCTGCGCGAGCTGTGACGCGCGGTTTTACGATCTGGGTCGTTCACCGATTATCTGCCCTGTCTGCGGCGCTGTTTACCAAGTCGCGACAACGACGCGGCGCGGCGCGGCTGCCGCGACCGTGAAGCCGGCACCCGAGACTCAGACTGAAGAAGACGACAAGCCAGCAGTGGCCGATGCCGAGGTGATCAGCCTCGATGAGGCCGAGGAAGCTGAGGAGTCTGCTGTCGGAGATGACGACATCGTCGATATCGGAGACGACGACGAAGACATTCCCGACAGCGATGATCAGGATGCGTTTCTCGAGGACGACGAAGAGGAAGACACCGACGTTACTGGTATTGTGAAGAACGAACGGGAAGACGAAAGCTAGGGTCGCCCAATGTGATCGGCCGGCGACCCCTCGATTGGTACCTGCCCAACCGCTACCGCACGTCGCATTTCGCTTGAACGAACTGGCTGCACGGAATAAACGATGCGGTCTGAAATCAGCGGCATCGCGGCATAGCCGGAGGTTCCGCCAGTTTCCGCTTAGGGGCCATAGCTCAGTTGGGAGAGCGCGTGAATGGCATTCACGAGGTCGGCGGTTCAATCCCGCCTGGCTCCACCAAGTCCCCGCATTGCCGCCTGTTGATGTCCTATCGGATATGCCCCAAGCGCTCCCAGGCAACCGCCAGTGCCTTAGACGATAACGTCTGCCTTCTCATCAATGATCTGCTGAGAGGTCGGCTTGATTGTGTTGTCGTCGATGCAGTCGAAGCGGCCCTAGCTCGAGGCCGTCTCGGAAAGACACGCGACAGCCTGCGCGAATGTCGCTTCGATATGCGTCGTGTCCTTAAGCGCCCAAGCAACAAGGCTAGCCCCTTCCAAGAGGCTAAGAAGCATTGTCGCCGTCTGACGAACGTCGAGGTCTGCGCGAAACGCCCCATCGGCAATACCGTCGCGCACCACACCGGACAGCCAGTCGAGATGCAGCTCGAAAAATGTCGAGACTTGTAGGCGCATCGACTCCGGCAAAGCTGCAGCTTCCGCCGACAATGCCGCGCATAGAGGCATCAACCCACCGCGGAGGCTGTCCACAAAGAAGCCGCTGTATATCGCGAGCCGGGCTTTCGCAGATGACTCCTCCTCAAGGACCTTAGCCAGCGCGACCTTGAAGTCGGCCAAATAGCCGTCAATCAGCGCAACGCCCAGACCTTCCTTTCTCGGGAAGTGGTGATGGATGCTTGCCTTGCGAATACCGACTCTCTTCGCCAAGTCTGCATAGCTAAAAGCTGCATACCCGCGTGTTCGGGCAAGCGTCTCCGCCTCCTTCAGCAAGAGGTCGCGTGTTCCAATCGACATTATCTGCACCCCAACTGCGCGTTCACCCTCGGCCTAAGATCCGCTCTCGCGCTTGGTCGTTCCGTCGAACGCAACGCCGTCCGTGTCGACCACGGAGACATCAAGTTCATTGTTGTCACCTTTGGCGAAGGTGAAGCGGAAGTTTGGATTGGTCGAAATCGAGAACGTGCTGTCCAGCTTAAACACAAGCTCTCCGTCCCGCTCGACGGTCACCTCTCTAACGTAGCGTTCGGGAATGAACGTCGCCGTGTTGATGTCGAGCTGCATACCGTTGTGGTTGGGATGCTTGATCATAACTTGGCCCGACCAGATCGGATTGCTACTGAGGGCCGGTGAGAAAGTCCGAACAACGGTCTTTCCAATTCCAGCCATATCGGCATCAGGGTCCTTTGCCTGCATCGCTGCACATCCGCCGGCCGCAGACAAAAACTTGGTCGCCATGTGCAGGCTACCGTCTTCTAGTTCGAGAACTGCGCGCGCGTGAGAGAAGTTGTCGACGCGAACGCGGGTTGCGAAGCTGCGCTCACCGCCGACCCCGGCCGCCGGACCGAAATTCAAGGTTGCAACCTTCGGATCCGGATTATTGTCGATAAAGATCGACAGGGATTTGAGTTTGTCCTTCACGTGAGGAGGGATACGAACTGTGAGAGGAACGATGGCTGCGTCCTCCACCTTTTTAGGAGTCTCCAAAACGACATAGCCATTCTCTTCTGCGATCGGCCGGTCTCCGAATGCCTCCGCACGCAACGTCGGCCACAGATCCTCTTCGGCAAACGCCGACGTGTCCGCCAGAACACCGATGCTGGCTGCGAGCACTACCCCGCACACTGTCCGGCTGAGCTTCTTGAGAGCGTGAGTCATGGCCTTGGAGTTCCTCTTGTCGCGTTGTTCAGCGTTATTCCCATTCAAGTTCCGCATAGGCGGCTGTCACATTGCGAACATGATACTGGTCGAACAGCTCCCATGCATCTTTTTCCGAGAAGCCGGCCGACTTGGTCGCCTCCTCCAGCGTCTTTCCTTTTGCAATCTGACGGCGGACATCATCCGCGATGGCGGAGAGATAGCGCTTCTGTGGCGCCAGCGCCTCCGGTAGTTCCATGGTTTTTGGCCCATGGCCGGGAACGACCCGCGCCACGTTGCGCTGCTCCAGGTCGTCGAGAACCGAAAGCCACCCTGCTATCGAGCCGTCGATGGTCGGCACATGCACCGAAAACAGAAGATCGCCAAGAAAAAGCGTCTCGGTCTTCAGGTCCGTCACAATCAGGTCGTTGTCCGTGTGAGCCGTTGGCTGGGGTTCTAGCAGCAGCTCGCGGTCGCCAAGGTCCAGCTTTGTCGGCTCTTTGATGCTAACCGTTGGAAGGATGACCTCGCTACCTGCGAACGCATCTGAACCGACCATCTGTTCATTCGCAGCCAGGTAGCCTTCCTTACGCGTGCCTAGTGCTCGCGCAAGTTTGTAGTGCCCGACGAATTCTGGGTTGTCCTGCTTAAAAGCGGCGTTCCCGAAAACGTGGTCAGGATGCATATGGGTGTTGATCACGTACCTGATGGGCTTGTCGGTCACGGCCCGAATTGCATCTCTCAGCTGCACCCCAAGCTTGGCACTACCCGAAGTGTCAATTACGGCAACGGCCTCGGATCCCACGACAAAACTCGCATTGGCGATGTCGCCACCGTTGGCCGCAGACTGAACCTCGTAGAGCCCCTGATGCACGAAGACGCCGGGTGCAACCTCGGTCACATCGTCAATGGCCGCATAGGCCGGCAGATGGCGCAAGAGAGGTAACGAGGCTGAAGCAAGGGCTGCCAACACCACCCCCCTGCGCGTCAGCGTAGAGACCACACGGCCATCGCACGGATGCATCGTCCGACCGGCTGACGGCATATCGCATGGTTGCTTCGACATGGCTCGCATCCTACCTATCACTAGGTAGGCGCGTCAAGTTGTCCTTTGGCAACCCGGTGAACTCGAGAATGTGGAGCGCGGCGGCCCGCAAGCGGCAGGTGCGAGACCTTATAGGCGAACTTGATTTCGAGAGGAAAGGACCCGTCAGCCACTTGGTTTATCAGTGTTCTCTACCTACATGTTCGGGTGTGAAAGCAAAGGCTCAATGTCAGATCGCCCATGACACGTCTTGACGGCAGCCTTCGGATTAGTGTTCGAACCGCCAGCGGCAATGCTGCGGCGAAGCCGGCTGCGGGCAGTTATCCGCCCTACAACCTTGAGATCCTGCCGGCTGACAACACACTTCCAGAGCGGCTTCGGATTACATTGGCATTCGCCGGTTTTTCACGAAAGGACTTGGACGTAACTGTCGAAGACGGCGCGCTCCATGTTCACGGTGACAGACCGAACGACGACCCTAGGGACTATTTGCATCGCGGCCTCGCCAGCCGTCGCTTCAGAAAGACATTTGCACTTGTCAACGGCGTGGAAGTGCGCGAAGCCGTTTTGCACAACGGCCTTCTAGCTATCGAACTTGAGCGGCTGCCTCAGGAACGACGCTCCGTAAAGGTCAGCATCAAATCCTCCTGCTGAGAGGTTTGGGAACCAGGGTAATGTACGAACAACAAGACGACGACCCCGAGACCACAATTAGTCCGAAAGAGCTCGCGCTGCTTGGGGACGGCGAAGTCGCGTATATCAAGCAAGTCGATCTCGACGATGTGGAGCGGCTCTTTCCTACGCTCGACGATACGCCGGAAGGGATCGACCTTTTTGCTGTTCTTGGCGCAGATGGAACGCCGATCGCCCTCACCGACAGCCGCAACGCTGCTATTGCTAATGCGATAGAGAACGACCTCGTTCCGCTGAGCGTCCACTAGTTTCCAAAAGTCGTCTGCGCTGCGAACGCGGCAGCAACGTCCGCGTACTAATCTTTTAGGGACGCACTACGCAGCATGCGAGGCGGTTTCGTCCTGCGTCAGAACGGCGTAAAGCGCCGCGGCGTCGCCGCTTGACTTCAGCTGGTGCACGGATTGCCGATCACGCAGCAAACGCGACGTACGTGCCAGGGCCTTAAGATGGTCGGCCCCCGCGCCCTCCGGCACCAAAAGCAGAACAACAATGCTTACGGGCTCCGAATCGATAGCATCGAAGTCAATCGGGTCCGCAAGACGCGCAAACAGTCCTACTATCCGATTCAAACCAGGAATCTTGCCGTGGGGGATAGCAACGCCCTGACCGAGTCCGGTTGACCCGAGCCGTTCTCGCTGGAGAAGAACGTCGAAGATATCCCTTTCTTGCAAGCCGCAGAGCTCAGCTGCCCGCCCCGACAACACGGCGAGAAGTTCTTTTTTATTCTCGGCACTGAGTGACGGGAGCACGGCTTCTGGCGCAATAAAGTCAGCTAATGTCATTTTCAGTTACCTCTGCGCCTCCGTTACGACACGCCGGATCAACAAACGGCTGACACTGTGCATCTGTTCCAACTGGCATGCGCTGCCAATCGCTTCTCTCCCACGCCATACTCAGGCCTGAGAAGACCAAAGGACATCATGGAACGCAAATAGGGACGAAAACGCAGAACGTATGTGACGAGTCTAGTGTTTAGTCGGCATCTTGTTGCGCTATTGGTCTTTGCTAGTCCTCCGCTCGCCGCTCAAAATCATACGCCTCCCTGCGCATTTTTTTTGAGAGACCAGGCCAAAATCGTCGATGCGAGATAACGGCCTAAACAACACTGGTCGTTGTCGCGGAGGCCGGAAGCTAGCTCTCAGCTTGAAGGGTGTCAAATCCAACCTCCCAGAATGTCGACACCCCTTTCGCCTAAATACTTGTGGCCAATTCCATCCGCTTCTGCCTACGGCGCTGGACCGAAGATGGGATGCCTAGCGCCTCACGGTATTTGGCCACGGTTCGCCGGGCGATATCGATACCGTCCGCTCTAAGCCGCTCCACGATCTTATCGTCGGACAACACATCGTCCGCAGACTCCGCATCGATCATCTCACTAATGCGATGTCGCACGGCCTCCGAAGAGTGCAAGTCGCCTTCGCCCGTGGCTGCGATCGCCGATGTGAAGAAATACTTCAGTTCGAATAGTCCGCGATTTGTCGCCATATACTTGTTGGCCGTTACACGACTAACGGTCGACTCATGCATCGAAATCGCATCGGCGACCGTCTTCAGATTGAGAGGCCGCAAGTGTCGGACACCGAAGGTGAAGAACGCGTCCTGTTGGCGAATGATTTCCTGAGCCACTTTGAGGATTGTCCGTGCCCGTTGATCGAGACTTTTAACCAGCCAATTGGCGCTCTGCAGACAGTCAACGAGATAGCTCTTGTCCTGCTTCGCTAGAGGCGATTTGGATACCCGCGCATAGTACGTCTGGTTGACCAGGACGCGCGGCAGCGTGTCCGAATTTAGCTCCACATGATAGCTGCCGTCCGGCAACGTCCGTAAGAGCACGTCGGGCACAACAGGTTGCGCAGGCATCGCGCCGAACTCCAAGCCGGGCTTCGGGTTGAGCCGCTTCAGTTCGGCGACCATGTCCGCCAGGTCCTCGTCGGTGACGCCTGTCGCTCGCTTAAGCGCAACTAAGTCGTGGGCCGCCAGCAGATGCAGATGATCGAGCAACGCAGCCATAGCAGGATCACATCGATTCTGTTCATTCAGCTGAAGTGCAAGGCACTCCCGCAGATCGCGCGCAAAGACCCCACATGGCTCGAACTTTTGCATCTCTCGAAGGGTATCCTCGACCAGATCAATCGGCGCACTCAGCTGATCTGCAAGCGCCGCCAAATCGCCTGGCATGTAACCGGCTTCATCGGTCAAATCGATAATATGCTGGCCGATCATGCGTTGGGCGGGATCGGCAAAGGCCAAGACAAGCTGCTCGGCCAAGTATGCCCTTAGCGTTTTCTCCTCTGCGACATAGGCTTCGAGATCTGTTCCGTCCTCCGAGCCGCCTCCGGCTGACGGCGTCAAGCCGGACCAACCGCTGTCCAACACGGCGCCCGGCACAAAGTCCCCTAAGTCGGGGAACATGTCGCGGGGATCCGCATCAAGATCGTCGGTGCGGCTGTTGTCACCGCCCGATTCGAGGTCGACGAAGCTGTCGGTGTCATCAGCATCCGCGGCGCTACTGTTTTCATCGAGCGGCTTCTCGGCCGCAGAACCATCTGCAGGCGGACTGACCAGATCATCGCCCTCGGCGCGCTCAAGCAGCGGATTCCTCTCAAGCTCTCCTTCAACGAACGTGCTCAACTCCATGTTCGAAAGTTGTAGAAGCTTGATCGCCTGCTGCAACTGAGGCGTCATCACCAAACTCTGGGTTTGGCGCAGTTCAAGCTTTGCGTTGATCGCCATCTACAAACTCACTCGCGATCAGGGACCTATATTCTGAAATCGTCGCCCAGGTAGACGCGTCGTACGTCATCGTTGTTAACGATCTCGTGGGTGGTTCCATGGGTCAAGACCGACCCGTCGTGAATGATATAGGCCCGGCCCACGAGGTCGAGTGTCTCGCGAACATTGTGATCGGTGATCAAAACGCCAATGCCGCGCTGTGTGAGATGCCGAACGAGCGCGCGAATGTCATTGACCGCAATCGGATCAATGCCAGCGAAAGGCTCGTCGAGCAGCATGTAAGATGGTCTAGTAGCCAGTGCGCGTGCAATCTCGACGCGACGACGCTCGCCACCCGACAAGCGCATGGACGGCGAGTCTCGCAGCCGCGTTATGCGAAATTCTTCAAGCAAGGCATCGAGCTGTTCGTGTCGCGCCTTCTTGTTGGGCTCCACTGTTTCCAGAACCGCAAGAATGTTCTCCTGGACGGTCAGGCCGCGAAAAATGGATGCCTCCTGCGGCAAATAACCAATCCCAAGCCGGGCGCGGCGATACATGGGCAGCCGCGTCACGTCCTGTCCATCGATCTTGATGGACCCCTCGTCAGCCGGAATGAGCCCAGTAATCATATAGAACGTCGTTGTCTTGCCCGCCCCGTTTGGCCCCAGAAGACCGACGGCCTCCCCGCGCCGGACATCCAGGCTCACGCCTCGAACAACCGTGCGCTTCTTGAAGCTCTTGACGATCGCGCGGATGGTCAACCACCCCTCGCCGGGCTCATGCAACGCCTGCGACGAGGCGGTATGGGACGGCTTCGGGGCAGGCTGCTGCGCATTCGGCTGTGCTGATGGCAGTGGGGGTGGCGTTGGCTGTCCCTCCGGTGCGGCGCGGGGCTGCGGATCGGCTGGAGCGACTGGTTGCCACTGCGGCGCCGCATGGCCTGGTGGAGATGTCTTTTCGGTACGCTGTGCTTGGCCAGGTTGCGCAGGAGGGGCTGGCTGAGGAGTTTGCCCCGGATGGGTCTGTCGATCCTGCTGCGCGCGCGGGGCCGGATTGGCCGGGGTCACGCGCGGAGCTCGGGCAGACTGCGCCTCAACGGACGCGCCTTGCGTCGCGGAGACCGCCCCTTGGCCTGGTATCGAGAGCACTTTGCTCACTAATCCTGTAACCCTTGAGTTGGAGCGTACTGCAGCACAAACCGGCTAAAGTATATGCGCAATCCTATCACAATCCCTGAAATCCAATTCTGTGACATTCGTGATCGTGGCACCGCGCGGCACAGGGACGCGCAGAGGCACCTTCTGCATACCCGCGCGTCGTAAGACCGCCCGGCAAGACTAAGAATACACGACTACTGCGCAGCAGCCCCGCCTGGGTTATTCGTCCCCTCGGCAGGCTTTTTCTCGACTTCCCTCGGGAGAAGCAGGGCGCGTATGCGGCGACTGCCATCCTCTGTTGTGCCGGTATTCGCAAACCGGCTTTCTCCAGTCGCCAGATTGATGTTAAGCCGGTCACCCTTTAGCACGTTCTGCCCCTGGGATAACACCACATTGCCGCCGACCACGGCTTTCCGCCCTACGACGTCATAAATGGCCCAATCGCCTGTCGTCGTCTGATCTTCTTCGTTGTTGATGACCACATTCCCGCGCACCGTCACCTGCTGTTTGGGCACATCGTAAACGAGCTGATCAGCCTTCGTCGTTTGGTTGTCCTCACTGTTGAGCAAGACGTTACCGCTGGCCACAATCTTCTTGATCTGCGAGTCGTCGGCCTGGCCGGCAGCGGGCTGAGCCGGACTTTGGGCCGTTCCCTGGTTCGGATCGCCCTGACCAGTGAATGCCTTCGCCCCGCCCGTGTAATGCACGTCGAGCTGAGCCGCCTGCAAAGTTGATGAACCCTGGCTGGCCCGCACATTGCCCTGGAACACGGCGAGTTTCCGGTTGTCGTAGATAGTGAGCAGATCGGCGAGAATATCGATTGGCTTATTCGAGTTCTTCGAAAGGCTCCCGAACGCGCTTTTTTTGGCGGCCTGCCCTGACGCGGGCTGCGGCACAAGTGCTCCGACCCCAATCGAAACCGCAGCAAAGATCCAAACTACAGATCGGACGGTCATGGCGCGGCCCCAATGGTTTCCACTTGGGCCGAAGCCGGATCACCCACCGTCTCAGACACCGTTGTTGACGCCGGCGTCTCCGTTGGAGCAGCAGCGGAGCCCTTACGAGGCTGGAGATGGACCGCCACGCTCCCACGGAAGACAATCTCGTTCCGCTCGGAGTAAAGCGTCATCGCATTTGCCCGAACGGTCCCATTCGGCAAGTCGAGCGCGACCGGGTTATGCGATCGCAAGATCTGTTTCTTCATGTCGATTGTCGCGTAGGAAAGCTCTCCCGTCAGACCTGCACTTGTGGCCAATGTGATCTGGTCTTTGAGAATTAGCCGTTCCTTCTTCGAGTCGAATTTGCCTCGCACAGCCCGCATGCGCGACCAGCTCCCATTCGATTTGTTCGCCACGTCGGCCTTGATCGCAGTGAGTTTTACGAGGTTCGGGCTCTCGACATCCTGGTCCGCGTAGTCGGCCTTGATGACATAGTCGCCGTTCTTCTTGTCGGTCCCGCGCATCGTTGGATTTAGCATCCGCAAGGCACCGTCGGTGACCTCAAGACCATCAATGCTTGCAGTGATGCCGCCCACATGAACGTTCATCCGTGTGGAGAAGAAATAGGCGCCAAGAACGAGAACGGCGAGCACCGGTAGCACCTTGCGCAGAATACGGACGAGCATGCTGTGGCGCTTCGCACTCCGCATCGCTTTAGCGCGCTCGTTGGCCGTACGAACCTTATGACGCCCGCGGGCGCCTGCGGCGTTCGCCTCGTATGCCATTACGTTCGTCAATTTATGTACACCTGGCTCCACTAATGCCTGGGCGTGGTTCTCAATGCCAGTTAACTAGCCGCAGGACTTTGATCAGATTGCGACCGCGAACTTCGGTTTCAGGCGGATTTTCGCAAATCTCAATGGGCGAAAACATCAATCTCGGACCAGCCCTTGAGGTCCAACTCGGCCCGAACCGGGAGAAATGCGAAACAGGCGCTGGCCAAATGGGTCCGTCCCTCGCGATCCAGCATGGCATCGAGCCGTTCCTTTAGGGCGTGCAAATATAACACGTCGCTGGCTGCGTAGCTGAGCTGTTCGGGGCTGAGCATCTCCGCACCCCAGTCCGACGACTGCTGCTGCTTGGAGACTTCGATTCCAAGCAGTTCCCGGCACAAATCCTTCAAGCCGTGACGATCTGTATAGGTCCGTGCCAGTTTCGAGGCGATCTTGGTGCAATAGATCGGCGCCGTGTCGACACCGAGGGCGTGCTTCAACACAGCGACATCGAATCGAGCGTAGTGAAATATCTTCAGGACGCTCTCATCTGCGAGCAGCCGCTTCAACTCCGTTGCATCGTCGTCTGGCGAAACTTGAACGAGGGCCGCTGTACCATCGCCATCGGACAGCTGCACGAGGCACAGCCGGTCGCGATGTGGGTTGAGGCCGAGCGTTTCTGTGTCGACCGCAATCGCCTTGGCCGCAAACCGCCCCGGCGGCAGGTCTCCCTTGAAAAGCTCGATGTTCGAAGACTGGCTCACGTTCGCCTTTCCGGAAGGATGCCTTCACACCCCTCATGCGGCCCGTTTTACCCACCGCTCGGTCGTGGACGAGACGATAGGTGGTGCCCAGGAGAAGACTCGAACTTCCACGCCCATACGGGCACTAGCACCTGAAGCTAGCGCGTCTACCAATTCCGCCACCTGGGCTTGAGTTCGTTGAGGTACGATTGGCGCTGGGCAATGTCAATTCTTTCACCCGCGGAGTTGAGACGAATAACCGCCTTCAAGGTAGCGCGTCTTCGTGGCATGTTGCATGCGCGAAACGGAGCGACGAGAGAACGAGGCTTTGCCGTGGGCGTAACACTTAACAATCGAACGCTGGTAACCGTTTACGGTGGCTCCGGATTTCTTGGACGCCATCTCGTCCGCGCCATTGCACGCACGGGGGCGCGGATCCGGGTCGCATGCCGCCGTCCCGATCTCGCCGGCCACCTTCAGCCGCTGGGGGGCGTCGGCCAGATTATGCCTGTGCAAGCGAACGTGCGGTTCCCGGAGTCGCTCGTAACGGCAGCTGAGGACGCGGATGCGGTCGTGAACCTCGTTGGAATTCTGTTCGCCTCCGGCAAACAGACATTTAAGTCAGTCCAAGACGAGGGTGCACATAACGTGGCCAAGGCCGCAAGGCTGGCCGGAGCCCAGACGTTTGTCCACGTATCGGCGATCGGCGCCGACGCGGACTCATACTCAATCTACGCCCGGAGCAAAGCCGCAGGCGAGGCAGGCGTTCGCAAAGTCTACCCCAATGCGACCATCGTCCGACCCTCGGTCGTGTTCGGCCCCGAGGACGAGTTCTTCAACCGGTTTGGCGCGATGGCGCAAGTTTTTCCCGCCTTGCCCCTGATTGGTGGCGGCCAAACGAAGTTCCAGCCGGTCTTTGTCGGCGACGTGGCACAGACCTTAGTTGCGGCCATTGAAGGTCGTTGCAAGACGGACGCGCCCTATGAGATTGGTGGCCCCGAAATCCTGACCATGAAGGATGTGATGGAGCGGGTGCTCGCTTATACAATGCGTTCGCGCCCGCTCATCCCGCTGCCGTTTTGGCTCGCCAAACTGCAGGGCGCGCTGCTGCAGTGGCTCCCTAACCCGCCGCTCACCATCGACCAGGTCCGCCTCCTAGAGAAAGACAATGTTGTTAGTGCGGAAGCGGAGAAAGACGGACGCACGCTCAAAGGGCTTGGGATCGAACCCGTCGCCGTAGCCGACGTTGTGCCAGACTATCTGGAGCAGTTCCGTCCGCGTGGACAGTTTTCAGTCTACAAGGCCTGAGGACACGGCACAGTCAGGCGTGGCTCGGCACACCTCGATGCCGGCGCCACCACTATGGGTCTCGGACACGGGGCCCCTACGAATAGATCATGAAAAGAAGGAACCCGCCGAGCACCATGCGGTACAGCACGAACGGCAAGAAGCTGATGCGCCGCACCAAGGCCATCAAGAACGCAATCGCCGCTAGCCCCGCGAAAAAGGTCAAGATCGCGCAGTAGATCGAATCCATCGTAATTGTATCGCCCGCCGCTAGCGCCTCTCCCACGGTCAGGACGCCAGCGCCCGCGATTGCGGGGATACCGAGGAGGAAGGAAAACCGTGCCGCGTCGGGGCGCGTGTAGTTCAAGAAGCGCGCGGCAGTCATGGTGACACCAGAGCGGCTTGTGCCGGGAATAAGGGCTAGGGCCTGCGCCACACCGATGAACAATGCGCTCTTCAGCGTCATGTTCTCCATTGTGTTCTCCTGCTTGCCGACCATATCTGCAACAAGCATCAGAACGCCGTAGATCACGGTGTTCCATGCGACGATGGTGACGCTTCGCTCGAGATCGCCGAAGCCGAACTTCTTGAGAAACAACCCGAAGGCAACCGCCGGAATCGTTGCCAACACGATGTAGATGGCGAGTTTGCCATCTTGGGTGACCTTGCCGCGGAAAAGCTCCAACGCGCCGCGAATCAGCTTCCATACATCGCGCCAGAAGTAGATCAGAATGGCAAACAGGGTTCCCACGTGCACCATGACATCGACGAAGTGGCCCTGGTCCGGCCAGTGAAGCAGGTACGGCACGAGAACCAGGTGGCCAGACGAGGAAATCGGCAGAAACTCAGTGATTCCCTGAACCACCGCGATGAC
Source organism: Methyloceanibacter sp. (assembly GCF_058506495.1). Lineage (NCBI taxonomy): Bacteria > Pseudomonadati > Pseudomonadota > Alphaproteobacteria > Hyphomicrobiales > Hyphomicrobiaceae > Methyloceanibacter > Methyloceanibacter sp. The sequence goes on from NZ_JBZMXT010000001.1 coordinate 112,905, forward strand.
AATGATTTGCTCTACAGTCATGGTCCCCATCCCCTCACGCGGCTCACCCCGTGCCGCTTGTCCGTATCACCCGCAAGTTCTATACGGGGCTCTCGCGGTTCGCGCGATACATTTTCCAGCCGGCCCCGTTCCGAAGCATTAGTCCGCAAAGGCCACCATGGCGAGTCTTCTCCACCATCCGCTGTGCGCCTTCTCCAGGTCAATTCGCCTGGCCCTTGCAGAATGCGGGGTCGAGGCTGAGTTGAACGAGGAGAAGCCCTGGGAATGGCGGCCGGAGTTCTTGGCACTGAACCCGGCGGGCACGTTGCCCGTTTTAATTCCGGACGACGGTCCGCCGATCGCCGGGTGGTACGCTATCTCTGAGTGGTTGTCCGATACGCTCGATGACCGTCGGATAACTGCGTTTCAACCCTTCCCCGGCGAAGCCGATGCCCGAGCTGAGGCACGGCGTCTTGTCGAGTGGTTTCATCACAAATTCCATTCGGAGGTCACCGACTACCTCGTCATCGAGAAGGTCTTTCGCCGGTTTGGGCCCAACAGCACCTCGCCGGATATGGACGCGATGCGGGCGGGTCGCGATAATTTGCGCTATCATATGGCCTATATCGGCCATTTGACGGAGACACGCAGCTGGCTGGCTGGCGATGCACTGAGCTTTGCAGACTTGGCGGCGGCAGCACATCTGTCCGCACTAGACTACATTGGCGAGGTGCCGTGGGAGCAGTTCGAAGCGGCGAAGAATTGGTATGCTCTAGTGAAATCTCGGCCCTCGTTCCGCCCGCTCTTGCTGGACAGGGTCGCGGGCTTCGTCCCGGCGGGGACTTATGCCGACCTCGATTTCTGAGAAGGGGGCATCGTCGCAGGCGCCTGGTCACGATGCTGCCTGCGGGCGGGCACCTGTGATGGGGCAGTCTCTCAAGCAGTACATCACCAAGCAGGGAGAGGCGATTGGATTCGACGTCATACGGGTCACCAGCGCGGATGCACCTGAAGAAATGGGCGCCGCGCTCGATGCCTTTGTCGCCGAGGGCAGGCAGGGCGACATGCGCTGGCTACAGGACACGGCCGAGCGCCGGAGGAGTCCCAAGGCGCTGTGGCCAGATGTTCGCAGCATCGTCTTCGTAGGAATGAACTATGGCAGCTCTGCCGATCCGCTCGCATCATTGCGACGCACATCGCGGGGGGCGGTATCGATCTACGCGAAGCGCGCCGACTATCATGACGTCATCAAAGGCAAGCTCAAACAGCTTGCCGGGCAGATCCAAGCCTTGGCGGGCGGCGATGTGAAGGTTTTTGTCGACACGGCGCCTGTGATGGAAAAACCGCTGGCGGCGAAGGCCGGACTTGGCTGGCAGGGCAAGCACACGAATTTGGTTTCACGGCGTTTCGGCTCTTGGCTGTTCTTAGGTTCGATCTTCGCTACCGCCGCGATTGAGGCGGACTCGCCGGAAGTGGACCATTGCGGTTCCTGCCGCCTGTGTCTTGATGCGTGCCCGACAAACGCATTCACGGCACCCTACGAGATCGATGCGCGTCGGTGCATTTCGTATCTGACCATCGAGCACAAAGGGCATATTGCGGATGAATTCCGCGTTGCGATGGGGAATCGCATTTATGGATGCGACGATTGTCTTGCCGTTTGCCCTTGGAACAAATTTGCGAACGCGGGCAACGAAGCACGACTTGCCATCCGGCCTCAGGCCGACGATCCGCCCCTCGCCGAAATTCTAATGCTAGACGACGCGGCATTCCGAGAGCGCTTCCGCGCTACACCGATTAAGCGCACCGGACGCGACCGCTTTGTGCGCAACGCGCTCATCGCAGCGGGGAATTCGAAGGACCCATCGCTTGTCCCTTGTATCAAACGGCTCATCGGGGATGCATCTCCTCTCGTACGGGCTATGGCGGTGTGGGCACTCCGGCGTCTAGACCCAAGTCTGTTTGACGCCCTTCGTCCGCAGAGACTTGCGGAGGAGGCGGATCGCCACGTCCAGGCGGAATGGCTCGCGGACGACGGAGTGCAAGCTCAATGAGCCGTTTGTTCGCTTTCGGCTTCGGGTACTCCGCGCAAACGCTCGCGCCGCGCTTGGCCGGACGTGGCTGGACCATCGCCGGAACAGCTCGGGACGAGTCGAAACGGGATGCTTTGCGGGCCCAGGGGTTCGATGCTGCGCCATTTTCCGGCGATGCGCCGCACCCAGGTATTGATCGCATCCTAAAGGGGACCACCCATCTGCTGCATTCGATCCCACCGAGTCGGCAGGACGATGCCAGCCACGGAGACCACGTGCTGACCCACTACGGCGAGGTGCTGACCCAACTCCCGACTCTGCAATGGGTGGGATACCTGTCGACGGTTGGGGTCTACGGCGATCAGCAGGGCGACTGGGTCAGTGAGGACACGCCGCCCAAGCCCAACAGCGCCCGAACCGAGGCCCGCGTGCTCGCAGAACAGGCCTGGCTCGACTTCGGTGCCAAAACCGGCGTGCCGGTGCATATCTTCAGGCTGGCTGGCATTTATGGTCCGGGCCGCAGCGTCTTTGACAAGCTTGCGGCCGGCACGGCACGACGTATCAACAAGCAGGGCCAAGTTTTCAGCCGCATTCATGTCGAGGATATCGCCACAGTGCTTGAGGCCTCGATTGCACAGCCGCAGGCTGGAGAAATTTACAATGTCGCAGATGATGAACCCGCAGCGCCGGGTGACATCGTGGCCTACGCCGCTCGAATGATTGGTGTCGAACCGCCGCCGGAAATTGACTTCGATGAGGCCGATCTGTCGCCGATGGTGCGGAGTTTTTATGAGGGGAGCCGAAAGATCGGCAATGCGCGCATAAAGTCCGATCTCGGCGTGAAGCTCCGTTATCCGACTTTTCGTGAGGGGCTGGCGGCGCTGAAGCCATGAGGCTTATGCGAGCGTCGCATCAGGCTTTATGAGAGCCTCGATGGTGCGCGCAAGACGCCTCAAGTCGCCTGGCTCCGACAGGCGATGGCCGCCCGTCTTGACCAGCGTGAGGTCCACATCGTCCTCAGCAAGAAGGTCGACCAGGGCAACGCTGTGCTCCCACGGTACGTCCTCGTCGTGCATTCCCTGAAGGATGCGCACGGGCGCGCTGACAGGAATATTCCTCGACGCCAATAGGTGCTTGCGCCCCTCCTCGATCAGAATCCTGGTGATCGGATAGGGGTCGTCGTAGTCCGAAGGGGCGTAGAAGACGCCCTCAGTGAGCACCGCATTGCGCGCATCGTCCGACATCTTCTCCCACATCAGTTTCTCGGTCATGTCCCAGGCGGGCGCGATCAGCACCAGCCCCTTAAGACCGGCATCGCCATGTTGCCCAAGTGTGCGAGCAAGAAGGAGCGATATCCAGCCACCGAGCGAGGAGCCAACGAGGATAATGGGTCTCTTGCTCACCAGCTCAAGCATGGCAACCGCCTCCTCTAGCCAGGCACCGACGGAGGCCTTTTGAATGTCGCCGCCGGAGAGGCCGTGGCCCGAATAGTCGAACCGCAGAATGGCGTAGCCCTTCTCAGACGCCCACTCGCTTAGGAAGACGACCTTTGTGCTTGCCATGTCGGACAGGAAACCTGAGAGCCACACAATCGCAGGGCTCGTGTCGGAAGCGCCGCCATCGAAGCGGTAGGCTATGCGGCGAGCATGAACCCCTTGGCCAATCTCTAGAAAATGTGGTTCTTGCTGATTCATTTTGCGAGCTGCCCACGCTTTGGGTTTCGAGGATAGAAGCGACACGATGTCGGATGTGACCATATTGCAGGTCGTGCCAAGGCTTGAAACCGGCGGTAGCGAGCAGTCGACTGTTGAAATCGCTGCAGCGCTGACGGAAGCCGGCGCGAAAGCCCTGGTTGCCACCGAAGGGGGACGCTTGGCAACCGCCCTTGAGGACGTGGGTGGAGAGATGATCAAGCTGCCCGTCGGGAGTAAGAACCCGATCACTATTCTCGCCAACGCGCAACGTCTGCAGAGGATCGTCGAGGACCGCCACGTCACGCTGCTGCATGCTCGCAGCCGCGCACCTGCCTGGAGCGCATATCTTGCGGCACGCCGGACACGACGCCCCTTCGTGACGACCTATCACGGAGCGTATAGCGGCCGGAGTTGGCTCAAGACATTTTACAACGGCGTCATGGCGCGCGGGGACCGAGTGATTGCGAACTCCCGCTTCACGGCCGATCTTATTTCCAGCCGCTATTCTGTGCCGCCGGAGCATCTGCACGTCATCCATCGCGGCTTCGATGTCGCCGCTTTTGACGCGGAGAAGGTAGCACCGGAGCGCATCGCGCGGCTCAGACAAGCCTGGGGACTCGATCCGCGTCAGCGCGTTGTCTTGCAGGCTGCAAGACTTACCCGATGGAAAGGGCACCACTATACGATCGAAGCGGCCCGTCAGCTGAAAGAGCAAGACCACCTCAAGAACATTGTGTTCATTTTTGCTGGCGACTCACAGGGACGCGACGACTATCGCGAAGAGCTCCAAGCAGAGATCGATGCCGCAGACCTCGCGCACGCGGTGCGCCTTGTAGGGCATTGCGACGACATCCCGGCGGCATTTCTGCTCTCCGACATTGCTGTCCTGGCATCGACGCGTGCTGAGACGTTTGGACGCACTAGCGTCGAGTCTCAGGCCGCAGGGTGTCCAGTCATCGTCAGCGACATCGGAGCCGCAAGCGAGAACGTTGTGGCCCAAACCGCTGGGGGCATCGCAACAGGATGGGTCGCGCCAGCTGCCGATGCCGGTGCCCTCGCTGAGTGTCTTGCCGAGGCTTTAGCCCTTTCACCTCAGGCGCTTTCGGCTATGGGTCAGCGGGCACGCACACACGTACGAAAACAATTCGCTCTACACGATATGCAACGGGCAACTTTGGGTGTTTACGACCAACTTTTGGGTACGGAGCTTGCTGCCGCCTTCCGATCATCCAAGCAATTCTAGACGTTCAAAAAAACGTGTGTGAACGGCGCCTATTCCTGCACTTTTTGGCCTCGCTTCCGCCACAGCTTCTGATAACGATCGCTTCGCATTTGGTACTGGCGCTGCACAGCTCCGTTCTTGGGGAACCAACGCCCTAAAGGAGTTGTTAAGTATGGTAGTGCCAAGCTTCCAAAAATGTATTCGAGTACTCCAACACACATGCAGGCACGAGCACAGCAGGGCCACGGCGCAAATACGCGGCCCGTCCATTTCATCTACCATGTGCCCAAATGTGCAGGGCGGACCATCGACCGGCACCTAGCCAGCGCATTGCCCGCAGGCTCCTACCATCGTGTACGCCGTCGCCACGGCATCGGCCGAATTGTAACCGGCTACGACATCTCTAAATTGGCTAATCCGAAGCAGACCCAAGTGGTGAGCGGGCATCATCTGGGGCTCTCGGTCGATTCATTCTTTGCGGACCGTCTCATCAAGCGCAGTTTGTTGCTGCGCGATCCCGCAAGTCATTTCGTGTCCTATTACAATTTCCGCATGACGCGCTACATCAGCGAGGGATTGCAGCCCTACAGCATCGATGTGGCCTATGGGGCCATGCGGCGCAACTTCATCACGCATTACATCCTCAACAATTTTCTCGAACTGAGCTGGGTGCGTATCGCTAGACTTTCTGACCAAGACAAATACGATCTGGCAAACGCGTTTCTCTCCATGTTCTGGTTCGTCGGCGATTACACGCTGTGCGACGATTTATTGAGTGCCCTTGGCGATAGGCTTGACATCTCGGCCAACGCGCTTCTTCACAACGGCCATCAGGACTTAGCACGCGGGGCCGGTTGGACTCCTTTGACACAAGAGGTGCTCTCCCGAGAGACGGTCGCAAGCATTCAGGCGGAAAACCGGATCGACCAAAGATTGTGGGAGACCTGGCGCGAAGCGCGCCACGAGACTGGCGCGGTGCGTCCGCTTGCATTGGAGGATGGATCCTCCAGCTTCTTCAGCGACGAGGCGCTACGCCTCGTGCATCAAATTGTCCGCCGTCTGCAGCGTCGTTGGGGACTATTCGGTACCGGAGGCCCGGTTCCGCAGCGGGACCCTGCTGCACAGGTTTAGCTGGAGACTTACCCGAAGGCTCGTCAGCAACTCCGAACCTCAGGGGGCTTGCCCACAGGCTTCGTGTCGGGTGCTTCCGAGTGCGCCTCCGGGATGCTAAGCCATAGCAACAGACTTCATCTCCCCAACCGCCAATGGGCCCTGCGGCAGCGCTACAATACGGTCAACTCCATGCAGCAACTTGCCAAACTCGCGCTTCGGCGAGAGCCGGCGATCATCCGCACGCTGTTTTTCCTTGGCCCGCTCCTGACGCTGCTGGTGCCGAAGACAACGGTTGCGATACTCGTTGTGCTCTTTCTTTGCTGCGTTGGACTGGAAATTGCGCGCGGTAATGGTGTCACGGGGCTGTTCCGGATCAATGCGACTCTAGCGCTTTTCGGTATCACCGCCGCCTATCTCTTCGTCAACGCCACTTGGTCGCTTGACCCCGAGCGGGCCTTTACAGCCGCCCTTTGGTTTACGCTCATCGTTCTTATGTGTTTTGCTGCAGCGCGGGCGCTTGCGCGCTGGCCTGAGTGCTCGCTGCGCATGGCGGCGGCGGCATTTGTAATCGGTATCGGGGTTGGAGTTGCCTTTCTGCTGTTCGAGGCCCTGACGGGACGGGTTGCAACGCTGGCTCTCTATAACGCCCTTGCATTCACACGGCCCGACAGCCTCAAAGAATTTGTGGTCCGCAACGGAGAGATTGTGCGCATCCCTCCGGGCGAATTTAACGCCATGATCGCCGTCATGCTCTTGGCCTTGTGGCCCGCGCTGCTTTGCACTGTGACGCACCTTGGCCACCGAAGCCGCTATGTCGTCGCCGTTGCGCTCTTAATCGCCGCAACGGTAGCGATATTCCTATCGAACCACGATTCATCGAAAGTTGGGATCGTCGCCAGTCTCGTCGTATTCGCGCTCGCAACGCTCTCGCCTACCGGGACGCGGCGGGGGCTATGGCTCGTTTGGTGCCTTGCGTTCGCGCTCGTCGTGCCACTGGCGACGGCGGCGTACAAAGCAGAGCTCCATCAGTCCGACCGGCTTCCATTTTCGGCGCAGGCCCGTGTGACCCTGTGGGCCTACACCGCCGAGCACGTTCAAGCCACGCCGCTACTTGGCATCGGGGGCTCGTCAACTCGCAAGATCGATCAGTCACCGGATAATCGAAGGATGGAGTGGAAGAAAAAACAAAAGGAGGAGGGCTTCGGATGGCGCGCGGGTGCGCATGCGCACAACGCCTTCCTTCAGACCTGGTACGAGCTTGGCGCGGTCGGTGTCATCCTATTCGTGGTTACCGGTTCTGCCGTCATTTTGTCACTTGGCGCGATTCCCCGCGGAGCTCAACGCTTTGCCTCAGCCCACGTCGCGGCATTCTTCGCCATCATCGCCTTTGCCTGGGGCATGTGGCAGGGATGGCTAATGGCGCTTACGGGCTTGTCCGCCCTCTACGTGGCGCTGGCCGTGAACGTGTATCGCTTTTCTGCCAAGGATGCGGCAGCAACTGAGCCCTGATCCGAAGGCCTATTTCGGTGTGACTTGTCAGACATCGCTCCCTTCTTGTAGAACTTTTCGCTTGTAACTTTGTTTAATGGTTGCGCCCCGCGCCTCGCCGCGGCGAGGGCGCTTCGAAATTGAAGGAGACTAAGACATCGCAAGACGGCCCATGAAGACCGCCCCCAACCGGGGAGGCCCCCGCACAAACGAGGGAATTGACACTCCGCAAATCCAGCTAATTGACGCAACCGGCGAAAATGTTGGCGTCGTCGAAATCGAAGACGCGCTCGCGCGCGCAGCTGAGGCTGGGCTCGATCTTGTCGAGATCTCGCCCAATACAAACCCGCCCGTTTGCAAAATCCTGGATTACGGCAAGTATAAGTATCAGGCGCAGAAAAAGGCCGCTGAAGCACGCAAAAAGCAGCGCACTGTCGAGATCAAAGAAATCAAGATGCGACCCAATATCGACACGCACGATTACGACGTGAAGATGCGGTCCATGAACCGGTTCTTCGGAGAAGGCGACAAGGTCAAGGTAACCCTGCGTTTTCGGGGCCGAGAGATGGCGCACCAGGATCTAGGGGTCCAGCTCCTCAACAAGGTTAAGGAAGACACGCTCGACATCGCGAAGGTGGAGTCCGAGCCCCGTCTGGAAGGGCGCCAGATGGTGATGGTGTTGGCACCGCGTTAGCCAGATGCCGCCGACAGCGCTTGCGCTCGAGGCGCAATTACCTCTATAACCCGCGGTTTAAGGAGCCGCCCGGCAGGGCATGCCGTGGCGGCTCTCATGCTTTCCAGCATCTTGATTCTAAATTTTTCTAAGAACGCCGGCCTGGAACCATCCAGCGCCTGCCAAAGAAGGAAGCAAAATGCCCAAGCTCAAGACGAAGAGCGGTGCCAAGAAGCGATTCAAGGTCACGGCCAGAGGCAAGGTGAAGTGCCTTGCTGCCGGCAAGCGTCACGGCATGATCAAGCGGTCCAATAAGTTTATCCGGAACGCGCGGGGAACCATGGTTCTCGCCGATGAAGACGCAAAAGTCGTGAAGAAGAATTTTCTCCCCTACGCCCGCTAGGGCTAGGCGCAACGAAACGCTAAGGAGCACCGACAATGTCCCGTGTAAAACGTGGCGTCACCAATCATGCCCGTCACCGCAAGGTACTTAAGCAGGCCAGGGGTTATTATGGACGCCGTAAGAACACTATCCGCGTCGCCAAGCAGGCCGTGGAGAAGGCCGGTCAGTACGCCTATCGCGACCGCAAGGTGCGGAAGCGTACGTTCCGTTCTCTGTGGATCCAGCGCATCAACGCGGCCGCCCGAGCTCATGGTTCGACCTATGGCCAGTTCATCGATGGTCTCAAGAAGGCCGGTATCGAGCTCGACCGGAAGGTTCTGGCCGATATAGCCGTTCGCGAGCCGCAGACCTTTCAAGGGTTGGTCGAAGCTGCCACTGCCGCCCGGGCTTAAGGCCCGAGTTCGCTGGCAAGGAGCGAGACCTATGACGGCGTCAGCCCCATGGCGGCAATAGCCCAATGAGCGCGTCCGAGCTGGATACCCTCAAGGCCGAGTTGCTTGAGACGATTGCGTCTGCGTCTGATCTTTCGGGCCTCGAAGAGGTGCGCGTGGGCGCGCTTGGCAAGAAGGGCCGCGTTTCAGCCCTTATGCAGCGGCTCGGCTCGATGCCGCCAGAGGAGCGCAAGAGCTACGGCCAGGCGGTCAATGCGGTAAAGGTCGCGATATCCGAGGCCCTTGAAGCAAAACGCGCGACGCTCGCGCGTGCGGCCACGGCCGCGAAGCTGGCCGGCGAACGTGTGGACGTAACGCTGCCGGTGCGCGAAGGACCATTGGCGGAGGGCCGCATACACCCGGTTAGTCAGGTCACCGAGGAACTCACTGAGATTTTCGCCGATATGGGCTTTTCGATTGCGGAAGGCCCGGACATCGAGACCGACTTCAATAACTTCACCGCACTCAACATCCCGCCGGAGCATCCAGCGCGGCAGGACCACGATACGTTCTATTTCGGTGAAGGCGCCGACGGGGACCGCCCGGTCCTACGCACACACACAAGCCCTGTGCAGATTCGCACCATGCTCGCCCATAAGCCGCCACTGCGCATTATCGCACCTGGCCGGGTGTACCGCTGCGACTCCGATCAGACCCACACACCGATGTTCCACCAGATCGAAGGGCTGGTGATCGACGAGGAGACCCACCTCGGTCATCTCAAATGGGTCCTGGAGGAATTCTGCAAAGCGTTCTTCGAAGTGCCCGAAGTCAAGATGCGCTTCCGCGCCAGCCATTTCCCCTTCACCGAGCCCTCGATGGAGGTCGATATCGGCTACGCGAAAGTTGGTGACGAGATTCGCATCGGCGAGGGTGATCAATGGCTAGAGATCCTTGGGTGCGGCATGGTGCACCCCAACGTCCTTCATGCCGTCGATCTCGATTCCAAAAAGTACCAAGGGTTTGCCTTTGGCGTCGGCATAGATCGGCTGGCCATGCTGAAATACGGTGCGCCTGACTTGCGAGCCTTCTTCGCAGGGGATTTGCGCTGGCTTAAGCACTACGGCTTCCTTCCGCTATCCGTGCCGACCCTTGCTGGGGGGCTGAGCTAGGTAATGAAGTTCACCCTTTCATGGCTGAAGGAACATCTCGACACGGACGCGTCCGTCGACGAGATCGCCGATACGCTCACCCTAATCGGGCTTGAGATCGAAGAGGTCGTCGATCCCGCCAAGGCGCTCGAAGACTTTCGCGTGGCCGAGGTCGTTTCGGCGGAAAAGCATCCGGACGCCGATAAGCTTCAAGTCCTCCGCGTCAATACGGGCAAGGAGACGCTGCAAGTGGTCTGCGGCGCCCCCAATGCGCGTGCCGGCATGAAAGGCGTGTTCGCGCCGGTGGGAGCGTATGTGCCCGGCATCGACTTCACGCTGACGAAGGCCAAGATTCGCGGCGTTGAATCGTCCGGCATGATGGTGTCGGAGCGCGAGTTGGAACTCTCCGACGAACATACCGGGATTATCGAACTCCCGAGGACGTCGCGCGTGGGCAGCTCGGCAGCCAAGGCGCTCGGCCTTGATGACGTGGTGTTCGACATCGCCATCACGCCGAACCGTCCCGATTGCCTTGGCGTCCGTGGCGTGGCTCGCGATCTCGCGGCAGCCGGGCTCGGCAAGCTGAAAAAGGACACCGTCAAGCCGATCAAAGGAACGTTCGACAATCCCGTTCCCATCGAACTTGAGTTCGATACGGAGACGAAAGACGCCTGTCCGGTCTTCGCGGGCCGCCTGGTGCGCGGTGTAAAGAACGGACCAAGCCCCGACTGGCTGCAGGCACAGCTAAGGGCAATCGGCCTTCGTCCGATCAACGCGCTCGTCGATATCACGAACTACATCTCCTACGATCGTGCGCGCCCTTTACACGTCTACGACGCTGACAAGCTGTCCGGCGCGATCCGAGCGCGGCTCGGCAAAGCAGGCGAAAGCTTTGAGGCTCTCGACGGTAAATCCTATAAGGTCGACGAGGAGATGTGCGTTATCGCCGACGATCGCGCCGTGCTCGGCCTTGGCGGCGTCATGGGCGGCGAAGAGACCGGCTGCACCGAAGAGACCACGAACGTCTTCATCGAGTCTGCCTATTTCGATCCGAAGCGCACCACAGGCACCGGCCGTACACTGAATATTATTTCGGACGCGCGCTTCCGCTTCGAACGAGGCGTCGACCCGCAATCGGTGGAGCCCGGGCTGGAGCAAGCCACGGCAATGGTGCTTGATCTATGCGGCGGTGAGGCCAGTACGGTCACCGTCGCGGGGCAAGCGCCAAAAGCGAATGCGCCGTTCCGCTTCGACATACGTCGGATTGAGCGCCTGAGCGGTCTGTCGCTGCCGGAGCGCGATATTCAGCGCATCCTGAAGGCTCTGGGCATAAAGCTGGAGGGCGAGGGGCACACACGGAAAGCCGCGCCACCGTCGTGGCGGCCGGACCTTTCGATCCCGGCCGATCTCGTGGAGGAGGTCGTGCGCCTTGCTGGCGTCGACCGTGTCCCCGCCACGCCGCTACCGCGCCTTTCCGGGGTGGCGAAACCGGTTCTGACGCCCGCGCAGAAAAAGTCCCGTGCCGTGCGCCGCCTTCTGGCCGGACGTGGCTTGGTCGAAGCCGTGACCTGGTCGTTCATCCCGAAGAACGAGGCTATGGAGTTTGGCGGCGGCCAAGACGACCTCTCCTTAGATAATCCGATTTCCACTGAGCTGTCGCAGATGCGCCCGAGCCTGTTGCCGGGCCTCATCAGTGCTGCCAAGCGCAACAGGGATCGCGGCCTTGCGGACGGCGCCTTGTTTGAGCTCGGCAACGCGTATCACGGTCGTTCGCCAGATGATCAGTTTGCTTCGGCCAGCGGCGTGCGCTTCGGGCAGTCGTCGCTCGATGGCGCAGGCCGTCATTGGTCGGGGGCAGCGCCAGAGGCCGGCTGGTCGGCCGTCAAGGCAGATGCTGTCGCCGCATTGGAGGCGCTTGGTCTCAACCAGAGCAAGGTGCAAATCACGCGCGAGGCTCCGGACTGGTTTCATCCGGGTCGGTCGGGCGCCATCAAGCTTGGCCCCAAAGTCATGCTCGGCGTGTTTGGGGAGCTCCATCCGGATACGCTCGCCGCTCTCGATGCCGATGCGCCCATGGCCGCGTTCGAAGTCTATCTCGACAATCTTCCGCCATCTAAGGCCAAGGGCACGGCCAGGGCGGCGCTCGACGCCTCGGACCTTCAGGCGGTCACCCGCGACTTCGCCTTCCTGGTCGATGCAGAGACGGACGCCGCCGTGCTCGTTCGCGCGGCCTCAAGTGCCGACCGTTCGCTGATCTCCAGCGTCAATGTCTTCGATGAGTTCACCGGCCGGGGCGTTCCTGAGGGCAAGAAGTCCCTCGCAATCGAGGTCGTCCTTCAACCGCGCGACAAGACGCTGACGGACGAGGAGATCGACGCGGTGGCGGAGAAAGTCGTCGCAGGCGTCGCAAAAGCGACGGGCGGCATGCTTCGGTAAGTCTCGGCTAAAACTGCCCGAACCCGAAGATGGTATTGTTGCGCCTCTTCTTGCGGCCTGCGCCGTAGAATGGCCTGTCTGCGCACGCGTCCGCTAAGCTTGGGGCGAGCTGTGCTGGAATTGGCGGTGCGGGCGTCCATGATGCGCAGAGTGCGCCCACTTTGCCTCCGAGCGACTCGGACCCCGCCCCGCAATAAAGCCCCGTCCCATCGCGGCGCGGCGTGAAGGCGATGCCTTCGGCGCCTGCGGAGTCCCCGAGCTGACGCCCCAAATAGTTCAGAGCAAAAATGCGGCGCGCGCCTTCTTGCGGGGAAAAACGCTCCGGGCGGATATGAGTGTTGGCGATCGGGATTGCTTCGATTGCGCCGACCGTCCAGTCCTCCCCCGACTTCGCGAGATGCACCTTTGCCATGAGCCCGTAGTCGCGGCACATGCCGAAGCGTTGCATCGCTGCCGTGCCGGGGTGGAGAAAATTGCCTAGTCCATAAAAGATGAGAGCGTTCCCGACCCGTTCGATACCCTGGGCTACATGGGGGTGGTGTCCGACGATCAGATCGATGCTCCTCTCCCGCGCCGCGAAGTCCCGCCAATCGTCGAGCTGACGCTTGTCCGGTACAACACGGCCTTCAACGCCGTAGTGCACAGATAGGATCCGATAGTCAGCGGGAAGCTCACGTAGCCGATTAACGACAATTTCGAAGTCGTCACGACGGCGGTAGGCCGCCTGACCGGGCTTTCCCTCTCCCGCACGATGCTCAGCCTGCTGACGGGTAATGATCCCCGTCGCGGTGAAGCCGATCTTCATGCCGTCAATGTCAAGACAGCTCGGCCGGGTTGCTTCCTCGAAGTCGGCGCCAAGGCCGGCATAGGCGATTGCCTTACCCTTCCCGTTCGCCGCATTCGCGACGGCCATATGATAGAGCGTCTCCTCCGCGCCTGTGGGGCCGTAGTCCATTGAATGATTGTTGGCCAAGGAGAAGAGGTTGAACCCTGTACCGACCAACGCATTGAGCCCAGCCGGGTGGCTTCGGAAATTGTAGGGCGATGTCTGCCCTTTCATTTCCGGTTCCAGATCGTTTCGGTCCGTCACCACGGTCTCGAGATTGAGGAAGGCCAGATCGCCGTCCACCTCTCCGGAGATGCCGCTCAGGCTCTCTGCATAGGTGAGGCTCTGCCGGTTTTTGGTGAAGCCCGTGGCACTGACGGGTGCGTCCTTCGGGTTGAAACCAGTGTCGCCGGCGAGCAGCAGCGTGAGCTGCGTTGGTCCCCCGCTGCCTTTGGGACCTGCCGAGGACTGTGCGCTGCCAATCGCGGCAGTATATTCGGATGGCGCGCAAGCGCTGATCGCCATCTCGGCGCGCGCCTCACTCGCAAATCCGACGCACGCCATGAGCACGGCTGTGGTGTAGACAGCAAGGCGCATCCGCCTTTGGATCCTCATGCGGTGGTTTCGAGCTCGGCTCGGGCCCGAATTGGTTCGACATCGAACCCCAAATTATGGTCACGCGCGAAGTGAACCATCGCTCGCTCGGACAAGGCGCTGATCGTCAGGAGAGGGTTGCAGCCAAGCGACCGCGGTATGATCGAGCCATCGCAAACATAGAGCCCCGCATGAGTCTCGGCGCCCGACGGACCGGCAAAGACCTGGCACTTGTGATTGACCGTCCCACTTTCAGCGGCCTCCCCCATGCCACAGCCGCCGAGCGGGTGCGCTGTCGTAGGACGCGTTCCCATATTGGTCGCGACGAGCGGGTTCTTGATGTAGCGCCCGCCAACCGCTTCTGCAGCCTTTGTCAGCGCAGCATCAACGCGGGCATAAACGTCCTGCTTGGCGACATCCGGCCAATCGACTTCCAACGCATCATCCTTGAGCACGAGGTGCCCGAGCGCCTCGTCGTGGGAGACGCAGAAGAAGCTCTGCAGATGCGCAAGCGGGCCCTTGTATACGCCCTTAATGAGGCTCTGCGCTGCGCCCAGCAAGCGGCCGCCCGCTGCAAAAAACACCGGCAAAAGGGGTGCGACAGAGGAAGGCATGGTGCCTTCCTGAATGATCATACTGGCACTTAGATCGGCATTGTCAGGCAGTTCGATCTGACCCGCCACGCAGGGGCCGACGGGGTCCTCTGCAAACTTTGGGGGATGACCGACGCCGACGGCATTAGCGCGGTTCTTTCCGCCGAGCGCAAAGGCAATGATGTCGCCATTGGCAGAGAACCCAGAGCCGAGTCGATCGGACGTCTTCAGTCCGCGGTCGCGAGACCGCAGCAATATCTCCGTGGACCCCAATGTCCCTGCGCCTAGAAAAACTGTCTTGGCATCGACGTAGGAGCCGTCTTCGGCATCATCGGTCGAACGGAAGTGCACCCGCCACCCGGATGTCAGCTTTTCCACGGAACTGACGGACAGTTCGGTGAAGATCTCGGCGCCATGTGTTTTGGCATCGGCCAGATACGTCACAGCAATGGAGTTCTTCGCCCCTACATTGCACCCCGAACAGCAGTCGCCGCAGAGCGTACACGCGGCTTGTGCGATGCCGGCCGGGTTGACGGTATCGTCGAAACTCACGGTGACCGGCGCGGTCACAGGGGGCGTCCCGAAGACACCGCTTGCCGCCTCCAGCGCTTGGTACTTTGTAAGTGAGGGCGCGCTCGCATGACGGGTCGGCCGCAGCATGGCCGAGGCGCGTGCGAAACCGAGTTCGAGCAACCCGTCGTCGCGGACCGCATTGGGCCAAGCCTCATCCGCAAAGACTCGCGCATCGGGGTGCAATGCGACCCCCGCATTAATTAACGAACCGCCGCCGAGACCGCAGCCCACGACCACATTGATGTCGGAACCGAGCCGCACATCGTATAGGCCCGTTCTGGACCCGGAGCGCTTTGCGCCGTTGGTGACCTGAAGCTCGCGTCGAAGCTCCGGCAAGCGCGAGGGAAAGCCGCCGACAGGCACTTCCCGGCCGCGCTCCAGGACGCAGACATGCTGGCCCGCGCGAGACAGTCGCGCTGCGGCGATACCGCCGCCATATCCGGATCCGACCACGACAACGTCGTAAGACGGCCGCATGTCAATACGGGCAAGGGACAGAGTTTCGGGCTGCTGCATGATTCTCAATACCCCGGCTGCGTCGCGAGTTCCAACGTGATGAGCTTGTTTCACTTCCAATCACACAAGCGCGAGAGGCTCTACCGCCCCTGCGTACGAGTCCTTATCGTCAGTTACAGACAACAATGTGGAGACGTTCAATGATCGCGCGATGGATTTTCGCCAGCCTTACAGCCTCCTTTCTGGCCCTGTTCGTGGTCGCCATGCACAACCACGAAGCTGTGGCGCAGAACGCAGCAGAAACAAAGACCGCCATCTTCGCGGGCGGCTGCTTCTGGTGCGTAGAGGATGCGTTCGACAAGGTCGATGGGGTAACTGAGACCGTCTCAGGTTACGCTGGCGGCAATTCGCCAAACCCGACCTATTCCAACCACAAGGGCCACCTGGAGGCGCTCAAAGTCACTTACGATCCCTCCAAAGTGACCTACGCTGAGTTGTTGGATCATTTCTGGCGCAATATCGATCCGTTCGATCCGATTGGTCAGTTCTGCGACAAGGGGCCGGCCTACAGGACCGCCGTTTTCGTTTCCGACGATGCAGAGAAGTCGCTCGCGGAAACGACAAAGCAGGACATTGCGAAGCGCTTTCGAAAAGAGGTTGCGACGGAAATCCGCCCAACCAGCACGTTCACTGCGGCGGAGGAGTATCACCAGGACTATCACACGAAAAACCCGGTGAGTTACAAGTATTACAAATGGAATTGCGGCCGTGCCCAGCGCCTAGCTGAAATCTGGGGCGATAAGAGCAGCTGACGCAGAACCGTTGAGCAGCCGCAAGTATAACCATATAAGGGGCTCGCGCTGAGCGCGGTGCCTCTCTTGTATTGCAGCCTCAGTTCCCAGCGCTGAGAGTGCGTCATACTCCCAACTTGACGTTCAGCTGTTTGCTCTCGTACGTAGCCGTCCATGAGTGCGCCGACGCCCCTCTCCAAGATCCGCAATTTCTCAATCATTGCCCATATCGACCACGGCAAATCAACCCTGGCCGACCGCCTTATTCAGCTCTGCGGCGGGCTGACCGAGCGCGAGATGAAAGAGCAGGTGCTCGACTCGATGGACATCGAGCGGGAGCGCGGCATTACCATCAAAGCGCAGACCGTTCGGCTCGACTACCGAGCGAAGGACGGCGAGCTCTACGAACTGAACCTCATCGATACGCCCGGCCATGTGGACTTCGCCTATGAGGTGAGCCGGTCACTGGCGGCATGTGAGGGATCGCTCCTCGTCGTGGACGCAACCCAAGGCGTGGAGGCGCAGACTCTGGCCAATGTCTACCAAGCGCTGGACAACGACCATGAGATCGTACCCGTCCTCAACAAGATCGATCTGCCGGCAGCCGAACCGGAGCGAGTCCGTTCTCAGATTGAAGACGTGATTGGGTTGGACGCTTCGGATGCGGTTGAGATTTCAGCCAAGACGGGGCTTGGCGTCGATGACGTCCTGGAGGCCATTGTCACGCGCCTGCCTGCACCGACAGGCGATCCGGACGCCCCGCTCAAGGCCATGCTCGTGGACAGTTGGTACGATGCGTATCTCGGTGTTGTGGTCCTTGTCCGTGTCATCGACGGCACGCTGCGCCAGGGGCAGCGAATCCGGCTGATGTCGACCGGTGCTGGGTATCAGGTCGATCGGTGCGGCATTTTCCGTCCGAAGCAGGAGATGCGCGACAAGCTCGGGCCTGGCGAGATCGGGTTCTTCACCGCCGCGATCAAAGAAGTGGCGGACACGCGCGTAGGCGACACGGTCACGGACGAGAAGCGGCCGACTGCCGAGCCGCTCGCCGGTTTTCAACCGGCGCAGCCCGTGGTCTTCTGCGGGCTATTCCCCGTCGACTCTGGTGATTTCGAAGATTTGCGCGAGGCCGTGGGCAAGCTGCGTCTGAACGATGCGAGCTTTGAGTTCGAGATGGAGACCTCGGCCGCGCTGGGATTTGGGTTTCGGTGCGGGTTCCTTGGTCTGCTGCACTTGGAGATCGTCCGCGAACGACTGGAACGCGAATTCAATATCGACCTCATCGCAACCGCGCCTTCGGTGGTCTACCGGGTGTTCCTCACGGACGGCACAATGGTGGAGCTCCACAACCCGGCCGACATGCCGGAGCCCCAGAAAATAGAGCGGATTGAGGAGCCGTGGATTGAGGCCAGCATCCTCGTGCCCGACGAGCATCTCGGTGCGGTGCTGAAGCTCTGCGAGGACCGACGCGGGCGACAGAAGCAGCTCACCTATGCTGGCGCCCGCGCGATGATTGTGTACGACCTGCCGCTAAACGAGGTTGTCTTCGACTTTTACGACCGGCTGAAATCGGTAACGCGAGGCTATGCGTCCTTCGACTATCACATCACCGGCTACGAGCCCGGGAACCTTGTGAAGATGTCCATGCTGGTGAATGGCGAACCGGTGGACGCGCTATCAGTCATCGTCCATCGCGATCGTGCCGAAGCGCGCGGCCGCGCCATGGTCGACAAGCTGAAGGACCTCATCCCGCGCCACATGTTCAAGATCCCCATTCAGGCAGCACTCGGCAGCAGGGTCATCGCCCGCGAGACCATCAGCGCGCTGCGTAAGGACGTGACCGCGAAGTGCTATGGCGGCGACATTACTCGGAAGCGCAAACTGCTTGAGAAGCAGAAGGCGGGTAAGAAGAAGATGCGTAGCTTTGGCAAGGTCGACATTCCGCAGGAAGCCTTCATCGCGGCCCTCAAGATGGACGCGGACTAGGCTAGGTCCCTTTCAACGCGTCCGACGGAAACCAAATCGCTTCACTCGCGTTAACGATGCAGCACCCGCGCTCCGGACGCGATTTCGCGTGCCTTGTAAATATTGCCCACCTATCGACGCAGTCCTAACAGCCCCTGCGCCGTATATATACTTGTCTATATTTCTCAATAATCGCCTTTTTGTAGTCTAAGTTGCTGCAGAATTGACATACTTTTGTTTATTCGGTGATTATTACTGTATTATTACTCATATCTACTTGACAGAGACGAATACATCACTTTCCATTCGGGCCGGGGGACGTTGTTACGAGGGATTGGTCATGCGTATCGCTTTGGTCCTTGGACTGGCTGGGCTGTGCTTACTGCTGCCCTTCGGACTCACCGAGAGCTTCGCCGAGGACGCCAAAAGCCAACAGAGCGCATCAAGTCCTGACCTGATCACGATCATGTCTGGCATGACATTCGATGGGACCGCCGTAATCGCGCGCGACCTCGCGGCCCTTGTTGAGGGCGACGGGTCGCTAAGGGTTGTTCCAATGATCGGACAAGGTCCGTCCCAAACGCTGCGAGACGTCCTGTCGCTTGGCGAGGTCGATATGGGCGTTACGCATTCGACCGTGCTTTACCACTTTGACCGAACGGGCGAACTCGGCCCCCTAAAGGACCGGGTCGTTTATGTCGCTAAACTCTTCAACGACGATCTGCATTTCCTCGCCGGCCCCGACATCGACACGGTCCAAGATCTCGCGGGCAGGGTCGTAAACGTTGGGCCCGACGGAAGCGGCACACAGGTCGCCGCTCAGATCCTTTTCGAGGCGCTTGGGCTTGACGTGCAGACGGCCCACTTTGAGCCAACAAAGGCGCTGGAGAAGCTGAAGGCCGGCCAAATCGACGCGATGATCCTGATCGGCACGACACCCATCGCTGGTCTTTCGCAGATTGACGCGAAGGCGGGTCTCAAGTTGCTGCCTGTGCCCTACCCGCAGGGGCTTGAGGATGACACGTACCCGACGGTACTCACCCACGCCGACTACCCCACGCTGATCGACCCCGGTGCACGGATCGACACGATTGGCATCTGTGCGGTGCTCGTCGCCCGCAAGGACGACGACAACGCCGAGCAACAGGCGAAGCTCCAGCAGTTCGTAGATCGTTTCTTCACGACCTTCGATTCGCTTCAGCAGCCACCTAACCATCCCAAATGGCGCGAAGTGAATTTCGCCGCGACGCTTGAGGAGTGGCCCCGCGCCTCACAAGCGCAGGCCTGGATCGACACTGCAAGAAAGACCGCACTCGCCGAAGCAGAGGAGCGTGAGAGCTTCAAGAACTTCCTAGCGCAGTCGCACAGCACGATAAGCGTCCAGTCCGTTTCCGAGGAGGACCAGGAAGAGTTGTTCCGCGCGTTTAAGGCGTGGAGCGAGTCCCAGCACGCAAACTAAGAACAGCGCCAGATGCTACTGGCATGTTTACAGGGAGGTTATCGTGGTCCAGCAAGCACTAAAACAAGACGGTGTTCCGGAAGAGGTCTTGCGTCTCGCAGAACAGCTTAGCGTGGCCTCGCCGCTCGCGGAGCGGCTAGCAGCTGCGAATGCTGACTATGGCGCATACTCTCTCGCGCAGCGCTTTGCTCCAGATACCATCCGCCGAAGAGCCAGCGCCGATCCGACCGTTTTGCCATCCGTCCCGCCTGCGTCGCGCCGATCAAACCGCGGATCGAGGGCCATTGCCCTCTCAATCGCCGCGGGCTTGGTGTCGGCGACCGCACTTGTTGCGGGCATGATGTGGCTGGGCGGTATCAGCGATCTCGACCTGGATCAGGTCTTCCAAGATTCCTTCATCGTCTGGCCGACAAGCCAACCGCCTCATGCCTCCGCGGCATTGGCGATAAACGTCCACCCGCCGCGTTCCGAGGCTCCGTATCCCAGGCTTGGCGAACCCGAAGCCCCTGCGACTGTTGAGCCAGAGGCGACCGCATTTTCAGATTCGAGCTTTGCCGTGCGTGCAGGGGAGATGGATCGGATCGAGGGTTTGATGGCCCATGGGCAAAAGATGATCGACGTAGGCTACTTCGCGGGCGCGAGGGCCTATTACCGGCGCGCCGCGGAGGTCGGCAGCGGGGAGGCCGCAATTGCCGTGGGCGCGACCTACGATCCCGAAATCATTGCGCGCATGGGAGTCCAAGGCATCAAGCCAGACCGGGCAGAAGCGGCTAAATGGTACGCCAGAGCCGCAGGTCTTGGCATTGCCGACCGTGAGATAACGCTCCGTAGACTGACGGAGAGTTGGGTCAACAACACGGAAGCCCTGGAGCGTGCAGGCATAATGGCCGAGGCAACACCCACAAGAAACGACGATGCGTCTGCGATCGAGCCTCAAACCGTGACGCCACCACCACCTGCTCGGAGCCAGCCAAAGACCCAGCGAGTTGCTAGCGGCCGCGCCTCGGCGGTGAGTTTAGCAGGACCGCAACTCCTGGCATCCGAACAGGATGCGAAACCTGGACCACTGACGATGTTCGTACGAGCAGCTGCGGGGCTATCGGCTCAGGAAAAGTGGATGGAGGTCGCAAGCCCGGTGAACATCCGGAAGGGACCGTCCTCGGACGCAGGGTCGAACAAGGTCTTGCTGAAAGGCACAAAGCTTCGCGTGGTCGGGCGCGAAGGCAATTGGGTACGCGTCCAAGACCCGAAAACCCAACAGCAAGGCTACATCTACGCCCGCTTCCTGAAGGAGACCAAAGCGCCTTAGCCGCTCTTCTCAGCCGGCGCCTTGTGGACTTGCCACGCAAGATAGGTGAGCGCTGCTCCCTCGCTGACTAGGAGTACCCCCAGCATAAAGCCCAGGACCCAGTCGGCCGACAATGGCATGTTGGCCCACAGGACAAACGCCAAGACGATGCCCACAAGGCCGCTTCCGAGGACCCAGCCCCAATTGGGGAACGGGCGGATCGTCAGTGCAAAGATCACCTTCGCGATCCCCTCTACCATGAAATAGACGATCAACAGCATCGTCATGACGAGAAGGCCGCCCTCTGGAGACCGGAGCAGCAGGACGCCAATCAGGATCGCGAGGACCGCCGAGATAAGCTGCAACCAAAAATGGGGAACGTTGCTCGCGCCGATCAGCCCAACGGCCTGCAAGACGCCGCTGATAATCAAGACCCAGCCCAGCAGAGACACAATCGCGACGGAGGCAATGATCGGCGAAAGGATCGCGAGCACCCCTGCAACAATGAGCAATATGCCCTGAATCAGGTACCACCAAGAATACCGCTTCACGGTCTCTCGCATTGCTTCGCGGAGCACGGCAGCCGCAGCATCTACTGGGATAGCCATAGGTTGTATCCTCCTATACGGTGCTGACCGAATCGTTCCGATTCTCTTTAGCAGCATACGCCAACCGAAGACCCGATGGAGCGTCAGACAGGCGAAGCACCCGCCCTTGCGTCGGCGATCCGAAAAGCGGCTATCCGTCTGATCCCGTTCTTGTGTCTTGCCTACACGGTCAATTTTCTCGATCGGGTCAATGTGGGCTTCGCGGCGTTGAGCATGAACGAGGATCTGAGATTCTCGCCCTCGGTGTACGGCTTTGGCGCGGGCGTTTTCTTTATCGGCTACATCCTGTTTGAGATCCCGAGCAATCTCGCTTTGCGGCGCTTCGGTGCGCGCATTTGGATTGCGCGTATCATGATTTCTTGGGGCATCGTGGCCTGCGCCATGGCGCTCGTTCACTCGGAGATGAGCTTCTATGTAACGCGTGCGCTCCTTGGGATTGCCGAGGCCGGGTTTTTTCCAGGGATCATTCTGTATCTGACGTTCTGGTTTCCTGCCGAGGTGCGTGCCCGCATCGTCGCCGTTTTTATGGCCTCGGTGCCGCTCGCAACTGTCATCGGTGGCCCCTTGTCAGGTGCATTGCTGGAGATGCACGGCATTCTTGGATTCAAGGGCTGGCAATGGCTCTTCGTCATCCAGGGACTGCCAGCCATCATCCTCGGCCTGCTTGCATTGAAGGTGCTCACGAACCGGCCGGAAGAAGCCACCTGGTTAACTAGCGAAGAGCGAACGGCATTGTCGGAGGCGATAGCACGGGAGTCCAAGCACACTGAGTCTGTCGGCTACGCAGACTTGCGCGCGGCGCTCACGCGGCCACGCGTCCTCGCACTCGGCTGTCTATACTTTCTAATGGTAATCGGCCTTTACGGGATCGGGTTTTGGATGCCGCAGGTGATTGGCGGCTTCGGATTGGGCTCGCTTGCCGTCGGCTTCCTGATTGCGATCCCCTATCTCTTCGCCGCCATCGCAATGGTGCTGTGGGGGCGTCATTCGGACCACAGAAGCGAACGACGCTGGCATATTGCCCTACCACTCTTTCTGGCAGCGGCCTCCTTTGCCTGGACCGCCTATTCGGGTCCGCTCATTCCGACAATGGTTGCGCTGACACTTGCGACGCTTGGGCTCTACGCAGCATTCGCTCCATTTTGGACGCTTCCGACCGCGCTCCTCACAGGCGCGGGCGCAGCCGCAGGCATTGCGCTCGTCAACTCCATGGGAAACGCCGCGGGCTTCGCTGGGCCTTATGTTGTGGGAATCTTGAAAGAAGCAACGGGAAGCTTCTCCGCCGCGATGCTCTTCATCGCAGCTGCGGCTGCTCTCGGCGGTCTTATGGCCCTGAGCTTTCGCGAACCGCGTTCCAGTACTCAAAGTCCTGCGTAGGCCAGAGCTGGTCTTGAGGCTATCGACGAAGCAAAAAGTGCTTAATCCGCAGTTGCCTCGCGCGTCATGGGACGGAACATCTCACCCGTTTCCAAGGTTTCGGCGTTGCAGACATACTGGAAGACCGTTTGATGCCGACGGTCGAAAATGTCGTCATATCCGACCTCTCCCCATACCAGGATCATGGCTTCGCCGTTCGTGACCCGATCCGCCAGCTTGGCTGTCGATTCGCATTGAGCAATCGCTATCGCGGTCGCGTCGCGGCCAAGGCGCGCTCGCGATGATGTGGCCGACGCATTGTCCGAGATGGACCGGGTGGGCAACGGCTCATCGTCGTCGGTATTGACGACCTCCATCTCCACCGAATCTTCAAATTTGAACGCGGGCGTTTGGCCAGAGTTGCGGAAGGCAATCTTGACTTTGACCACGCCGTCGGCCTCCGGGGTGTCGACAAATTCAAGGGACTCCACATCGACATAAGCCCGTAACTCGGCTTCGCGATACGCCGAGTTTGGCGATCGCGCGCGACACTCCCGGGCCGAGCTATTGGACGCGGCTCGGCGCGCGGCAAGCGCGGCCGCAATAACCGGCCACAGCATCAGCAGCAGCAGTGCAACACCCGCGAGGCCAATCAGCATGATCAAGCGTGACAGCCGCGCCGTGCTCTCGGAGGCATCTGCGACACGCGTCTGCTGACAGACCTCCGCTTGGTAGGGATGTTGGACGTTGTCGCATGGTCTTGAGATATCCCATGCACCAGACGGCTCTTCGGCCGTGCCCCCGGCTTCGGCGCCCTGTTCCGACGCGGACACGGAGTCGTCCGGCGCATCTTGCGCATGCGCTTCGCGTGGCCCGAGCCCAATCAGGAAGAGCGATACGAGCATCGCGCAGGCAATACAGACCCGAGAGCAGGCACTCTGAATTGAAGGTGTCATGACGATGTGCTGAGCAGTTTCCCCGATCGCGCCGATCCTAGGCGCCGAAACGCTGCTTGTCTCGTCTTTGAAGCCGCTTTCGGCAAACTTCTTTCCAAATTGTCTCAAATTGAAACGATTTGCTGCAGCTTGTGCCCCAGCGGCAGTCCTAGAGCGGCGCAGGAAAGGCGGAACAGGTCCGGGAGCCGCACATTCTAGGGTTTGGGCACAACTACGGCTTCCGGCAAGCGTTCAGGCTGGTTCCGCGCAGCGTGCGCGGCGCTTCAATCGTTACTCGCCCCAAAAAGCGTTCCTATGGAGTATGTGGCTCCCGCCGCAACCGAGCCAACCGCAAGCATCCGCCCGCCACCGCTATCGAATCGGGTTGCGTTCGGGCACCTGCATCGTACCCTCGCTAGATCAACGTTACGACACCCGTCTTAACGTCGAAGACACCGCCGGCGACCTTTAGCGTTCCCGCCAGCACGCCATCGCCTATCAGCTTGGAATCCTTCTTTATCCGTTTTACGCCGAGCCGAACATTTTCTTCGACCGCCGTGTTGAGCGGATCGCTGGAATGCTTACCGTGCGCCGCGATCACCGCCGGCTCCATCGCCTTCACAATCTCACCAAGATGTCCCGGCAACTGCTTGCGCTGGACGGTCGCGCTGAGGGCGGTCAAGACCGCGCTGCAGTCGGTGTGACCCAGCACGAAGATGAGCGGTATGCCGTGGTAGCTGACGGCGAACTCCAAACTCGCAAGCGTGTAGTTGCTGACGACATTGCCCGCGTTGCGTGAGACGAAGATATCTCCCGGCTTCTGGTCGAAAATGATCTCAGGAGGGACGGGGCTATCGGAGGAAGATAGAACCCCTGCAATCGGATATTGCTTATCCACTCGCGTAGCGTCACCGGCTGAAAAATCGCGCCCCTTTCCGCCATCGGAAACATAGCGCGCATTGCCGGTCTTCAAACGCTCAAGCGCTTCTGCAGGGGGAATCGCGTTAGGCGGCGGAGCCTCGTCCTGCGCCCACGCCGCTAAATGCGGCAATGCCCCGACCGCGAGAAATGAGCCTGCACCGGCGAGAAGCGCGCGGCGAGAGAGTTTTAAGCGGTCATGGCGATTGTGCATGCGTCCCTCTGATCTTGTGACTGTTGTTGAGTGCTAACCGTCACGCGCCAACATGGCTCGGTCAAGCTCTCAACTCACATTTCAGCCGCAAGTCAGTCTGCCGATTTATCGCGTGATGCGGATCGTGGTGTTGCTCTTCCCGTGCCTCTGTACGAGCGCGTAAAGCCGCGCGGCGTTCGATGGGTGCAGCCGCACACAGCCATGGGATGCGGGACGCCCCAGATGCTTCGTCTCATACGAGCCGTGAATCGCGTAACCGCCCTTGAAGAAAATGGAATGGGGCATCGGGGAGCCGTCGTAGATCGTTGATCGATGGAATTTGACGAGATTGTAAGGCTTATAGGTCCCAGTGGGCGTTCGATAGCCGGGCCGCGCAGTAGACACCTTCCACGTGTAAGTCGGCTTACCATTCACGGAGACGTACATGCGCTGGGTCGATAAGTCGATCGTTGCTACAACGCCAGCAAAGGCCACACTTGGCAGACATGCTGCGACGCCAAGTATGGCGATCAGGACCAAGAAACGTCGCATTTGTTGTGTCTCCTCCACAGTTCAACTTGCACTCAGGATCGGCAGCATGGAAGCATGGATGCCCCCCAACCTATGACACGGGTCAGTCTAGGGCCATCGGCTGAACATCTCCTGAATGGCGCTGGAGCGTGCGACTGATCCGAATGTCCAAAAGATTGACCCGCCTTAGGGGGCTCCAACTGTTGGTCGTGTTTGTGGTAGACTCTTAAGTTCGTCGTCAGCTAGCGGGGCACAGCATGTGGCTGAGGGACAATGCGTAGGCTCATCCTAAGCCTGCCTGTTTTGATCTTGATGGTTAGTGTTGCGGTGGCCGAAGTGGCCTCACCGCCCGGAGCTTTGCGCCCTCAGCATGTCGCCCCGCCGGACGCCAAGCCTCCCAAGCGGGATGCGGCCCTTACTCAGCCTCAGTCTCTCGACGTTAGCGCCGGCGATGAGGAGGGCGAGGGCGATGCGGCCCAGGCGGACATCCCTATGGAACTGCCTTTGCGCCGGCCAGACCCACCCAAGAACATCCCCGCCGCGAAGCTAGCGCCTGCTAATGACCTTTTTGGATCCGTGGTAGGGCCTGCGCCGCTCGCGGCCCGGGCGATCGGCGGCTACACCAAAGGGTGCCTTTCCGGTGGGGTCGCGCTGCCGATCAACGGACCAGACTGGCAGGTGATGCGCGTGTCGCGGAATCGGAACTGGGGCGCCCCGCAGTTGATTGACTATATGGAGCGGCTCGCGAGCGACGCGCATGCCTTGGATGGCTGGCCGGGACTTCTGGTGGGCGATCTTTCGCAGCCTCGCGGCGGCCCGATGCTCACCGGCCACACCAGCCATCAGATCGGACTTGATGCAGACATCTGGCTGACGCCGATGCCCGACCGCGTTCTCACCGAGGAAGAGCGCGAGGAAATGACGGCTGTTTCCATGCTGAAGGATCCCTTCACCGTCGACACTGAGGTCTTTACCGACCTGCAGGTGAAGCTGATACGACGCGCAGCATCGTACCGTCAGGTTGGCCGGATCTTCGTGCATCCCGCCATCAAGAAAGCCCTGTGCGAGCGCGCGGATGTCGCTGGGAAGAACAAGGCTTGGCTGGCAAAGGTCCGCCCGTGGTGGAATCACCATTACCACTTCCACGTACGCTTGAACTGCCCGAGTGGCATGACAGGCTGTGACAGCCAGGCACCAGTTTCGGACGACATCGGTTGCGATGCCAAGGCATTTAAGTATTGGGATAAGAAGCTGAAGATCTCTGCGAAATGGGCGACGGACAACGGCTTCAGCCCGCTCGATCCAATTCGGCGGCGACCGAGCGTTTCGGATCGGAAGCAACGCGGTAAGCTCAAGGACCTCCCGAAAGCCTGCAAGAGCGTCCTGACGGCTGGCGGTCTTGAGCCACTCAAAGTGGGCGTGGCGCTGCCGGAGGTCGCCGTCAAAGCTGCGACCAGCAAGGATGCAGGCCCGGGCGTTCCCGTGCTCACCAAAGAGGAACTCGCAGTGGCGTTGGGCAAGAAGAAAAAGAAAGTCTCGATGCAGGTCCCCGAACGCAACCCGATTCGATAGCGGGAACGCCCGGCGTCGGCCTCACTTTACGCATGCGGCAGCTTTAGGGCACACTCGCGCCATGTTGCAGCGGCGCTCAAATCCATTCGAAGGGCAGAGAAACGTTTTCGGCGAACCGCTCAAGCCGTGCTCGGACCGCCCGCTGACAGGATTCTACCGAACCGGCTGCTGTCACACGGGCCCGGAAGACGCAGGCTTGCACACCGTCTGCGTCGAAGTAACGGATGCATTCCTGACATTCTCCAAGGCGCGCGGGAACGACCTGACAACCCCGATGCCCAAGTTCGGCTTTCCTGGCCTTCAGGCCGGTGACCGTTGGTGTCTATGCGCGGCACGCTGGCTAGAAGCTTTCGAAGCCGGGACCGCGCCTCGTGTCATACTCCGTGCGACCCACGAGGCAACGCTCGAACTTGTGACCATCGAGGATCTCAAAAGCCACGCGATCGACATCGCATGAATACGTCGCTGGGGCGCTGCGTGGCCGTTGCAGAACCGTCTTGTTGCGCCCATCCGGAGGTGGCAGCATGCCTGTCGGGAATACGAACGGGCGGGGTGCGACAATGAGCGACAAAGCAGAAGAGAAAACGCCCAAACCCGAACGGCGTCGGCAGAAACGCCAGATTTATTTGAAGGGGCACAAGCGCAAGTTTCTGGTCGTGGTCGATGAGACACCGGAATGTGAGAGTGCGCTGGCCTTTGCTGCTAGCCGTGCCGCCCGGACGAAGGGTCAGCTCGCCCTGCTTTATGTGATTGAGCCCGAGGATGGCGCCATGCACTGGCTGGGCGTCGAAGAAATCGCGCGAGAGGAAGGGCTCAATAAAGCCAAGGCCGTATTTCGACTTTTCGGGCGTAAACTCAAGGCGTTAGGCTTTGAGGACCTGGCGCCTGAAGAAATCGTTCGCGAAGGCAACAAATCCGAGGAAATCACCAATCTCATCGAAGAGGACCCCGACATCGGCGTCCTCGTTCTAGGTGCATCCAAGGATCCGAGCGGGCCGGGGCCCTTAGTTTCAAGCCTCGCGGGCGGGCGCCTTGCGGGAGTCTTTCCCTCACCAATCACGGTTGTTCCTGGGCACCTTTCAACCGAGGAAATCCTGGCTCTAGCCTGACGAATGAGCGGCGCGGCGGCAATGACTTTCCCTGTGGGCACTGCCTTGACTTTGCGCCGGCAGGCCATCAAATATGGAATAGTTCTAATCAAGCAATCGGACTCATTTCGAAGAAGGGCCCGCCATGTTCATCCAGACCGAGGCAACGCCAAATCCGGCGACCTTGAAGTTCCTGCCAGGGCGAAACGTCCTCGGCGACCAGGGTGCCGTGGAATTTCGCGACGGCGAAGAGGGTGAGACCTCTCCTCTTGCTTCCCGAATCTTCGAAATCGACGGGGTCTCAAGCGTCTTTCTCGGGTCTGATTTCATCAGCGTGACTAAGAGCGATGGCGAATGGCCTCACCTCAAGCCCGCCATTCTCGGGGCGATCATGGAGCACTACCTCTCCGGTGAAGCCACAATGGGCGAGTCGGCGGAAGTCCCAGCTGGCGAAGAGGAGTTTTTCGAGCCCGAAGATGAGGACACCGTTAGTACGATCAAGGAACTGCTTGATACGCGGGTCCGGCCCGCCGTCGCGCAGGATGGTGGAGACATCACGTTTCAGGGCTATCGCGAAGGGGTAGTCTATTTGCACATGCGCGGCGCTTGTTCTGGTTGTCCAAGCTCCACAGCGACTCTGCGTCATGGCATCGAGAACCTGTTGAGGCACTTCATTCCCGAAGTGCAGGAAGTTCGCCCGATTTGACGGACAGGCTTTCAGACGACTCCCTCGCTCAGCTTTTCCACGACGCGCGGACTCAGAACGCATGGCAAGACCGCGACGTTCCTGATCACGTCCTGCATGAACTCGTCTCTCTCGTCTTGCTGGGACCCACGAGCGCGAACTGCAGCCCTGCGCGATTCGTATTCGTCAAGTCCCGCGAAGCGAAGGAGCGGCTGAAGCCGTTTCTATCCGACGGCAACAAAGAAAAGACGATGCAGGCTCCGGTCTGCGTCGTCCTTGGCAACGACCTCGATTTCCACGAGCACCTGCCGACGCTGTTCCCGCATACGGACGCGAAGAGCTGGTTCACCGGCAAACCGGAAAAAATCGCTCAAACGGCATTTCGCAACGGCACACTGCAGGGCGGCTATCTCATTATGGCCGCGCGTTCGCTTGGCTTGGACTGCGGGCCGATGTCCGGCTTCGATCCGGCGGGCGTCGACGCTACTTTCTTCGCTAGCACAAACGTTCAATCGAATTTTCTCTGCAATATTGGCTATGGCGACAGCTCGGCCCTGTTCCCTCGGTCGCCGCGATTCGACTTCGACCAAGTCGCGCAGATCCTCTAAGACCACTCTATGAACATTCTTGCGCTCGATACGAGCATGGGCGTCTGCTCGGCTGCCGTGCTGCAAGTCCTGCCGTCCGCGCGGAAACAGGTCCTGCGCGAAGCCGAGATGACGCGCGGCCACGCGGAAGCCCTGATACCTATGGTCGAGGAGGTCCTTGCCGAGGCAAGGGTGCAACCGCATGATTTGAGCACGATTGCAGCCACGCAAGGACCAGGGAGTTTCACCGGCGTGCGTGTCGCAATCGCAGCGGCGCGTGGGCTCGCGCTGACCTGCGACGCCACGCTCTTTGGCACCGACAGCCTCACCGTGATGGCGCGGCGTGCTCTGGTCGAAGGGCTATCGCCGGACGGCCCATTTGCGATCGCTGTCGATGCACGGCGCGGCATGGTCTATTTCGGCCTGTTTAGCGCGGATGGATCTCGTCTGGAAGGCCCCCGCTTGTGCTCGCCCGGCGAAGCCGCAGCCGACCTGCCTTCAGACCTGATGCTCGCTATCGGCAGCGGCGCCAGGTTCCTCATTGAGGCGGCGGGCGGGCGCGACCGCATGTTGACAGCCACCATGTTTGACCTGCAACCAGGTGCGATGGCGCTCTCCGTACTTGCAGCCGAAAGCACCGAACGGCTCCCGATCCTGCGGCCACTCTACTTGAGACCTCCGGATGCAAAGCCGCAAAAGGCCGCCGTGGACCATCAGCCATGACTGGCGATGAGGCTCCTCAGACCAAGAGCCGAATTCGACAGGCGACAAGCTTCGATGCTTCGCTTCTAGCAGCCTTGCATAAGGCTTGCTTCGACAACGCCGAGGGGGAAGCGTGGAGCGACAGCGCGATGACACAGTTCATCGTTAGTCCTTCGACAGTCACCCTATTGGCAACGATAGGGCCCAACAGCGCGGAGCCTATCGGTTTTGTCATCGCGCGGAAGGCGGCTGACGAAGCGGAGCTACTCACAATCGGGGTTCTGGCCGACTACAGGAAAACCGGTTTCGGCGGCTCCCTACTTCGGCAGGCGATGTTGGACTTGAAGGCCGGCGGCGCAGGGACGCTCTACCTGGAGGTGGACGAGACCAATCACCCAGCTCTCGCGCTTTACAAAAGGCTCGGAGCAACGACCGTCGGGAACCGACCAGGCTACTACGAAAGCGGCAAAAATGCCGCTATTCTCAGCATCGATCTTCAGTCTTTTCCTTTGGAAGCCTCAACTCGATGATGAGCGACCACGTAAGAAAAACGGGCAGAGGCAGCACCAACGGTCGACTGAGCGCCAACGTAGTCGCGTCCAACGAACGCCATGCCCAAACAGACTAGGCGTGAGAGTAGACTGGAGCGCCTTTGCGCAGACCGAGGGATCCGGATGACCGGTCAACGGCGCATCATTGCGCGAATTCTGTCAGAGGCGGACGATCACCCCGACGTGGAGGAGGTGTTTCAGCGCGCGGCGGAGCGCGATCCGCGCATCTCGCTTTCCACCGTCTATCGAACCGTTCGGCTGCTGGAGGACGAGGGTATTGTCGAGCGTCACGACTTTGGGGATGGCAGAGCACGGTATGAGCCGATCGGTCACCAACACCATGACCACCTGATAGATGTGACGACGGGCACCGTCATCGAGTTCACCAATGAGGATATCGAGCGCCTGCAAGAACGCGTGGCGTCCGAGCTAGGCTTTCGCCTGATCGGTCATCGGCTTGAGCTCTTTGGGATGCCGCTGAAACGTCGCGGCGAGGCGGACGAGAAATAGACAGCCGCGCTCGCAGCGCGCAGTAAACAACCAGACTTAAGTGGGGTTTGTCACACGTCATGAGGACCGCGCCTGCTATTGATGTTTCGAGCCTTTCCCCTTTGCTCCTGGCTGCCGAGTTTGGCCTCGACTGATGCATAACGTGCGCGCTTTCCTCGTGCTGGCGACATTCTTCGCCTTCACCCTTCCCTTAATGCCCCTGCAGCACGTTTTGGTGCGATCAGGGTCGCGCTTTGCTCGTACTTTTCCGCATTGGTATCACCGCCAGGTCTGCCGGATCATTGGCGTGCGCATCAATGTGGACGGAGATATTGCGCAACGGAACGGCGTTCTCGTGGTTTCCAACCACGTTTCTTGGCTCGACATCACTGTCCTGTCCGCTGTGGCACCGGTCTCGTTCGTGGCAAAGAAAGAAGTGTCGACATGGCCATTCGTGAAATGGCTGGCAAAGCTGCAGCGCTCGGTCTTTGTGGATCGCGAGCGGCGCTCACAGACAAGCACGAAGGCGAACGAAATCCTCGACCGGCTTGAATCAGGCGACCACGTCGTTTTCTTTGCCGAAGGCACGTCTAGCGATGGAAACGGTGTTCTACCCTTCCGTTCCGCGCTTTTCGCTGCGGTGAAACCCTCGGGGGACGACACGGCACGAGCGGATGTAGCCGTTCAAACGTTGGCGCTCGCCTACACGAAGGTGCACGGCTTGCCCCTCGGGCGGCGTGGCAGGCCAAAAGTCGCCTGGTATGGCGACATGGAGATGGCAGGGCATGCTTGGCGGTTACTTGGGCTGGGGCCCCTCGAAGTTAATATAAGAATTGGACCGCCCGTACCGCTTGACGACTTCGCCGATCGCAAAGCGCTCGCGCGCTACACGGAAGACAAAATCCGTTACGAAGTCGTCCAGCTATTGCGCGGACGGCCCACTGAGTGAAGCCACGTTAGATTGCGCGGCGTAACCTGATCGTGTCCATGACCGATGCCGGCGCAAAGGTGCCATTCGGCATTTGCCGGATGAAGCCCGCTTTGACGACATTCGCGAGCGTCATTTGCACGGTGCGATCGGGATTTTCGCCTTCCGCGAAATAGCCTTCCCGTACAGCGACACCGCACATGTCATCCAGAGTCATAGTGCCGGCTTCACCGAGCTTCCGAATCAGGAAGTCCGCGAGCGGCTGCTTTTGAGACACAGAAGGGCCGCTCTCGGGCGCGTAGCGCTGTGGCTGCTCACTACGCTGCGGCAGATCCTGACGCGCCTCCCGCGCCCGCGTGTCGGGGCGGTACTGTGAGGTCTGGACTGGGCGACGCTCCGCTTCCGAGCGCTCTGTGGGTATCGGCCGGCGAGCGCGGACTTCGGACGTGGCCTGCTGTGGATGATCTACCTCCTCGCGAGCTACAGAGCGGGCCGCATAAGGGGGCTCTGAGTGTCGGCGCGCGGGCCGTTCGTCGGCCGCCGACGTGGCTTCCGGAGCTGGCTCCGGATCGGCGGGGAGAGGTGCACGATAGCCCTCGTCTTCGGCCACCCGCTGCGGCTGATCATCCTCATAATCTGGCTCATCAAAGTCTTCGAGTGCGACGGCCACTGTCTCCGGCTCCGGCAAGGACTGCGCTTGCCGACGCTCTTCTTCGAGATCCGGCGCGCTCATGATACGGCGGTATTCGCGCTCCATGAGCATGTTCACGGCTTCGAGCTCCGCCTGAAGATCGGCGATCTTCGACTCGTGCTCCCGCGTGAAGAGTTCCATTCTTTTCTCGAATTGCGCCTGTGCCGCACCGATTTGCTCCTCAAGGAAGCCGGCGCGGTCTTGAAGGTCCCCGCGAATATCACGCATCAACTACTCCCTGGAAAATTACTGTATGTTGTTACAACCGAACTGCGAGCAAGGAGTTTCGTCAGGCCGACCGTGACGGTGTGAAACACCGCCCGCCGAGCTGCACAGAACTCTGAACGCTACGCAAAACACTGAACTGCGGCACCGAACTCAGCCTCCGCATCGGTACCTGCGTCAATAATTGTAGCCCTAACCACCTGCAGAGTCTCGAACTTCCGCACGCCGGCGGCGTCGAACAACAACGTAACGTTTTATTAACGTTAATTTGGCCTTGTGAGAGCAACTCTTCACGACAAAACTAAGACGTCGGTTGCTCGTGCGCCCTGGGTCATGACGCCTGACAGTGTCAATAACTTGTCAAGTTGGGGACGAGTCGACCGTTCGAGGCAGCTTTTCTTTTCCGGCTTCGGAATCTGGCCCGGACATCTCTGGCAAGAACGCCGCGAGCAAACCGATTGCGGGAAGAAACGCGCACACGTTGTAGACGAAAGTGATGCTCGTCATGTCCGCCAAGCGCCCAAGAAGCGCCGCGCCGATGCCAGCGATACCAAAAGCCAGACCAAAAAATAGCCCGGCGACCATGCCCACGCGGCCCGGCAAGAGGCTTTGCGCGTAAACGATGATCGCAGGATGGGCCGAGGCGAGTATCACGCCGATTATCACACTCAATACGGCGGTTGCGAACAATCCCACATGAGGCAATGCCAGGGTGAAGGGCAGAACGCCTAGAATAGACCACCAGATGACCCGACGCCGTCCGATCCGGTCGCCGATGGGGCCACCAATGACCGTCCCCGCCGCAACCGCTCCCAAGAACAGAAATAGGTAGAGCTGTGCCGACTGCACGCTGAGGTCGAAGGTATGCATCAGATAGAAGATGTAGAAGCTTGCAATTGACGCCAGATAGAAGTGCTTCGAGAAGGTGAGGGTCACCAAGATCAGGATCGCCTTGGCGACTTTGCGCCGGCCGAGTGCGGCGATCGCTTCGCGCTCCTCTGGATGAGCAACCGGCTGCAGTTTCAGCGCTTTTCCATACCACCCGCCGACGCCGGCCAGAATTACCATGCCCAGAAGGGCTACGAGCGAGAACCACGCAATGGAACCTTGTCCATAGGGAAGAACAATAAAGGCCGCCAGCAACGGTCCGAGCGCCGTGCCAAAATTACCTCCGACTTGGAACACTGCTTGCGCCGTGCCGTGCTTGCCACCCGAGGCGAGCCTCGCGACCCGCGAAGACTCGGGGTGGAACACCGACGACCCCATGCCGATAAGTGCGGCGGCGATGAGTACGGAAGAGTAGGTCGTCGCATACGCGATCAGCAGCAGCCCGGCGAGGGATGAGCCCATACCAGCGACGAGCGAGTAGGGCGTGGGGTACCGGTCCGTTATGTAGCCTACGAAGGGCTGGAGCACGGACGCCGTAGCCTGAAAAACGAACGTAATGAAGCCGATCTGCGCGAAGTCGAGTGCCAGTGACGTCTTCAACATCGGATAGATCGCGAGGATCAAGGATTGGATGATGTCGTTCAGCATGTGGCACATGCTGATCGCCGCAAGCACAGTCACGGCCATTTTCTGCGCCGGCCCATTCGAAGCAGGCAGCGGCGCGCTTATTGTTTTGGGTGACATCGAATTCGATCCCCTTCAAAACCGGCAGCAGGAGTGGGGCAAATCACACCCCAAGGGCAAGAAAAGTTTCGCAAACTGGAGGAAGCGCGCGGAGGGTAAACTTGCCCCGATGCTCGCAAACCCAGCGCAGACACGGCTTCATGCGGTAGCGGATGCTACGCACATTGCTAGACGCGCCCGAAGCTAGGCCACCCACTTACAGATTTCGGTGAAGTCCGGATAGAAGCGTTTGGCCATGCGGCCAACGTATTCCTTGATGTTCTTGTGACGCGCGACGGCCGTCCGAAGCGGCGTCTCAAAAGTGGGGCATAGCGCGCCAGCCAGAAAAGCGAATGCCGTGGCATCAAGGCCGCTTGGCTCATAGCGCATCATATACGTCTTGTGCCCCAGGAAATCCGCCGCTGCATTCAGTGAGTGCGTCCCCAGCGCGACGATCTCCGAGCCAGAATGCCGGCCCATACCATGGCCTTTGATTTGCGCCGTGAGCTGGCGGCGCACCATGCGCGGCACGATCAGGCGCATGGGCATTGGCAGTCTCTCGAAATAAACACGAGGGCCGCGGTTGTAGTTGTCCTCATCCACCCAACGCGCATACAGAAACGTCCAATAGATGTGGTCTTCGAACATTCGCTCGAAGGCCCAAGCTGTCGCGCGCTCTCTCGCATCCAACCCCTTATCGAAGTCGACTCCGTATTTCCGTTCGATATGTTGTCGTATAAACGTGGAATCGGCGATGATCTCGCCATCGTCATCGATGTAAGGGAGCTTGCCCTTGGGCGCGTTGTTAAAGCCGTTCGTGTCCGTTCGATAGTTGAGACCTGCGAGCTTAAGCAGCATCTCTGCCTTCGTGACGAACGGACTCATATCCGGCAAGCCGAAGGCTGCGCCAAATGTGTACAGCGTAATCATGGAAATCGCTCCCTCTCTCGCACCATTCTTACGGCAGTCCTTGACGGACTTGTGTCAGAATCGCGGTGTCGCGCTGAGTTCCCTTCTCAATGCCGCCTGGCCATAGAGGTGAACCATGCTTCACGACGCAGGCACACGGCAGCAATCTCTTTCGAATCTGCCGGATGATTGGCGCAAGCACACGCTCATGCAGCTTCGCGCGCTCATTCTTCGACAGGGCCCCGACCTCGAAGAGAGCGTAGACTACAAGATGCTGGGCTATGGCGGCCAAGATCGCTTCGTCTTTCATCTGAATGCGCAAAAGGGTTATGTCAGCCTCTATGTGCGCGACATTCGCAAGATCGACTTGAACGAGATCGATTTTGAGAACGCGGAGTTCAAGGCGAACTCGGTTTGCCGGACAGCGAACTCCCGGGCCTATGAGTTTTGATACGAATGTCCGCCTGGGGCATGAGGCGGCATTGAGCCAATCGGCTCGGAACGACGTACTCTTCGTGAGAAATGTCGCGACGCGCCTTGAATGCACCCTGATAACAACCTGAAGGAACCTGTTCCGTGGATAATGCTGCCAATCTCCGTACCGAGATGAAGGAGCTCGTCGGCGCGCAACGCACGCTGCACCTGGCCACCCGCGCGCCGTCCGGCGAGCCGGAGGCGAGCTACGCCCCTTTTGTGGTCGACGAGGCGGGACGCTTCTACGTTTTCACGAGCAGGCTCTCGCGACACACGCGTAATCTGCTGGAGCAGCCGGGTGTCAGCATTCTGTTGATCGAACCTGAAGCCGACGCGCAGCAGATATTCGCACGCAAGCGGCTGAGCTATCACTGTGTTGCGGAAGTGATCGCACGCGACGATCCCGAATGGACGGCACGACTGAATGAGTTCGAGGCGCGCTTTGGTGCTATCATAGATATGCTGCGCAGTCTGGACGACTTCGTGTTGTTCCGGCTGGTGCCGGAGTACGGCAGCTTCGTGAAGGGCTTTGGACAGGCCTACACGATTGAATCAGACATG
This sequence comes from Methyloceanibacter sp., assembly GCF_058506495.1. Classification (NCBI taxonomy): domain Bacteria; kingdom Pseudomonadati; phylum Pseudomonadota; class Alphaproteobacteria; order Hyphomicrobiales; family Hyphomicrobiaceae; genus Methyloceanibacter; species Methyloceanibacter sp. Next base: position 149,627 of record NZ_JBZMXT010000001.1, read on the forward strand.
ATTGAGCATGTATCGCCCGAGCGCATCAAGCGCGGCGACACAATCGATTGATGCCTTGCTCAGTAGTCTGCGCACCATTCCCCAATCGCACGCCGTGATGCCATGCCGAAGATGCGACGAAAGAGAGATCTGCCAACGAAGGTCTGCCCATCATGCGGCCGGGACTTCTCGTGGCGCCGAAAGTGGGCCCGCAATTGGGATAGCGTGCGCTATTGCTCAAGGCGTTGCCGCGGCACTACCAAACAGCACACGCGCTAGAGCACCAACACCGCGACGCCGCGACAAGAGGTTCGCTAGGGCGCGAGCCAAACCTGAGATGAAACGCTGTCGTGCCAGTCGAAGCGTGCGCGCCGATGCCCCGCTGCCGATAGATATAACCACTCGAGCGTTTCGATCTTTGCCAGCACGGCGGCAAAATTGACGTAGGCGCCCTCCAGATTCTCGCTCTCGTCAAATGCGACGCTTTCGGGCGAGGCAACGACGGTCCCCGGCGCCTCGGCCTGGCTATAGCATTCCCGGCTCATCAATCTCGTGGCGCGCCACGCGTCACGGCTTATCTCGTCATCATGGTGGATTGTCGCGCGACACGACATGCGAAGCTGAATCTTTTCGTCTTTCGCATAAACATGAACGCCAAGAGCCTCGGTCGCAGCAATCTCGGCCGCCTTGCGCGACCTTGTGTCGGTATGGAAGCGAAGTGTCCGGGTGGCTTTGTCGAAGCCACGCAAGACCACCGACCGGATGCGCGGTGTTCTGTCGGCGCCGACGGTCGCAACATTGATGATATGGTAGGGGGACGCCGCCTTGCTCGACCCCTCGCTGAGGATGCGCCAGGCTTCCTCCAAGATGGCGTCCAAGCCGGTCGCTTCCAAGTCTTTGCCATGCGCCGTGGAAGATGTGCTGGCCATTCAGCCTCTGAACGATCTGGCTCCTAGGGGCGCTCGTGGCGGAGAGAGAGGGATTCGAACCCTCGAGACGGTTGCCCGCCTACACGCGTTCCAGGCGTGCGCCTTCGACCACTCGGCCATCTCTCCTTGGCTGCGCTTTTTTGCGAAGCGCCGCACTATAGCGAAGCGCGTTTCGGGTTCAAGCGAGCTTGCGACCCCGCCCGGATGGAAAAACACGGGGCCTTGTCCGGTCCATTTGAACCAACCATACGGATCGCGTATTTAGTCGGTGTAAGTTCGACGCTTTAGGAGCGATTGTCGCCCATGCGCTTTATCTTGCGAACACTTGGCATCTGGCTGCTGTTGCTGGCGATGGTCGCCGTCGTCGTCGATGCCACCAAAAGCCTTGGTGGCGGAGGGGCCTGGGCCGTGACGCCGCTCGGCGAGCAATGGCGTCAGCTGTTTCCGGAGATGCTCGAGGGATTCCGCCAATGGGTCATTGGCACGGTGGGCGAGTGGCTGTGGGACCCGATCCTGCTGTCGATCCTGGCCGCGCCGACCTGGGTCGTCTTCGGCATTCTCGGCGTCTTCCTCTATTGGCTGGGCCAAAAGCGCAAAGACGTCGAAGTCTTCATCAACTAACGCGGATGTGATGGCTCGCACGCCCCTTTGACGAAGCCTCCGCGCTGAAATGTGGCAGGAAAAACCCCATGTTTGGGTTCATGCGAAAGTCTCTCACAATCCCATCCGCCAGCGAGGCCATGGCTGGCCGCGATGCCCCTATTCCAACTGCGCAAACGCATTTCGTGAACGGGGCCCCGTTGAAGGGACCCTATCCGGAAGGCGCACAAATGGCCGTGTTCGGCCTAGGCTGCTTCTGGGGCGCGGAGCGGAAATTCTGGCAACTGCCGGGCGTGCTCGTCACGGCCGTTGGGTATGCGGGCGGCCCTACGCCTAACCCGACATATGAGGAAGTCTGCACTGGCCGTACTGGACATACGGAGGCTGTGCTCGTCGTCTTCGACCCGAAGCAGATTAGCTACGACGAATTGCTCAAGACATTCTGGGAGAGCCACGACCCAACGCAGGGCATGCGCCAGGGCAACGATGTGGGCACCCAGTACCGCTCGGCGATCTACGCGTTCGCAGACGAACAAGCGAAGGCGGCTGAAACCTCGAAGGCGATGTATGAGGCGGCACTCAAGGCGAATGGCAGAGGCGCTATAACCACGGAGATCGCGCCGGCAACGCCCTTCTATTTCGCCGAAGACTATCACCAGCAATATCTTGCCAAGAACCCGAACGGTTACTGTGGGCTCGGCGGCACCGGCGTTGCCTGCCCGATAGGAACGGGCGTCGAAGCTTAGCTCCGAATAAACCCGATGATGTCCTTGGTCTTGGCCAGGATGGGATCGGCGACATCGTGCGCGCGGCTGGCGCCATCTGCGAGAATCCGGTCGATCTCGACGGGATCGGCAAGCAGCCGGCGCATCGCATCGCCGATGGGCGTGAGTTTGTCCGTGGCCAATTCCACAAGCGCCTTTTTGAACGTCGAGAATTCGCTATTGCCGTAGTCAGCGAGAACCGCATCTTTGGTGGTGCCGGCAAGCGCCGCGAAGATTCCGACAAGATTGTCGGCTTCCGGGCGATCTTTCAGGCCATCGACGCTGCTCGGTAACGGCTCCGGATCGGTCTTTGCCTTTCTAATTTTCTTTGCGATGGTGTCCTCATCGTCAGTCATGTTGATGCGGCTCAGATCCGATGGATCGGACTTCGACATCTTTTTGGTGCCATCGCGAAAGCTCATGACGCGCGTTGCGGCCCCCGCGATCACGGGCTCGGGCAACGGGAAAAATCCATCTGCGTATCCGGCCCGTGCGCATGTCTCGGCGAAATCGTTGTTGAACTTCTGAGCAATGTCGCGGGCAAGTTCGATGTGCTGTTTTTGGTCCTCACCGACCGGCACGTGGGTTGCGTGATAGAGCAGCACATCGGCCGCCATCAGGTTCGGATAGATGTAAAGGCCAGCGGAGGCCTTTTCGCGGTCTTTGCCGGCTTTCTCCTTGAACTGGGTCATCCGGTTGAGCCAGCCGATCCGCGCGACGCAGTTTAGGATCCAGGCGAGTTCCGCATGGCCTGAGACCTGGCTCTGGTTGAAGATCGTGCTTTGCTTCGGATCGATCCCGGCAGCGATATAGGCCGCGGTGACCTCGCGCGTATTGTGGGTCAATTCATCGGGGTCCTGGAAGACCGTGATGGCGTGCAGGTCCACGACGCAATAGAGGCACTCGTGCTCCTTCTGCATCTCCACGAAGCGCTTGATTGCCCCGAGATAGTTGCCGAGATGGAGATTGCCTGTCGGCTGCACGCCGGAAAAAATGCGTGTCTTCTGTCCTGGTGTGTCTTGCATATTCTCGCCCTAAACCACGCGGGGTTATGGCGTGGGGCAGGCGCGCGCGCAAGACCAGGCGAAAGACTGTTTATCCGATGGACTCTTCCAAGGCCCGGATCTGGTCGGCGATGACCACGAGCCGCTGGGCCATGGTGAAATGCAGCCGCTCGACCATCTGCCCATCGACGACGATCACGCCCTTCTTCTCGTTCTCGGGCTGGCCGAAGGCATCGATTACCTTGCGGGACCATTCGACCTCGTCGTCGGTGGGCGAGAAGATCTCGTTGCATGGGCCCACCTGGCTCGGATGGATGAGCGTTTTTCCGTCCATGCCGAGGATCCGGCTCTTCTCGCACTCGTCCCGGAAGCCCTCAGTATCTCGGAACTCGTTGTAGACCCCATCGATAATGTCGAGCTTGTACGCGCGGGCGGCCACGAGTGTGTTCGCAAGCCACGGCACGACCGCGAAGCGGTCATGGACGCCCCGGGCCCGGGATTCCTTGATTAGGTCGTTGGTCCCCATGACGAGACAATCGAGCCGGTTGTCGTCATAGACTGCGCGGGCGGCGATAGTGCGGGCATTGAGGATTGCCATGGGCGTCTCAATCATGGCCCAAAGCCGCACCTTTGGGGGCGCATGAACGCTTTGGAGTAGCTTGGCAGCGGAGATGATGTCGCCGGAGTGAATGACCTTGGGAATGAGAATGGCGTCGGGGCCGGCTTCACAGGCAGCGAGAATATCGGC